>JAZQPG010000029.1:0-3420 GCA_045628365.1 Sodaliphilus sp.
GTCCCCACTGTGTCAAACCCCGCGGCTCCGGGCAGCCAGCTGAGCCTCTTTGACGCTCCCGCCCCGGCACCCCAAAATGACACAACAGGGACAGTCCCCACTGTGTCAAACACCGCAGCTCCGGGCAGCCAGCTGAGCCTCTTTGACGCTCCCGCCCCGGCACCCCAAAATGACACAACAGGGACAGTCCCCACTGTGTCATTTTCGTTCGATCACCGTGTCGTGGCCGACTCTTACGAGGCTGCGTCGCTCGTTGAGCAGTGGCTCGGGGAGGAACGCGTGGCGGTCAACATCGTTGCCGACGGTGACGAGGCGATGCGCGCCATGATCGTTGGCGTGGCGGTGTGCACCGACGGTGGTGACGCCGTGTATCTGCCCTGCGACGGCATGGGGTTCATGCTGCAGGCCGTGGAGCCGCTCTTCAAGGGCCGCACCGTCATCGTCTCGCCCGACGTGAAGCGCGACATGGTGATGCTGCGCTGTGCGGGCATCGTGTGGACGGCACCCTACTATGACACCGGCGTGGCCCATTACCTGCTGCAGCCCGAGCGTGGCCACAGTACCGTGCAGATGGCTCAGGACCTGCTGCACATCAGCCCCGCCGCTCCCGAGAACCTGCTGGGTGCCAAGGGTAAACGTCAGCTCAAGTGGGCGCAGATCAAGGCCGACAAGGTTGCCCCGGTGGCATGCGAGCACGCGGCCGTGAACATGGCGCTGCCTGCTGTCATCGACGAGCAGCTCGAGCGCGAGGGCATGACCTGCCTGCTGCGCTCCATCGAGATGCCCCTCGTGGAGGTGCTTGCCGCCATGGAACTGGCGGGGGCACGTATCGACGTGAACGCCCTGGCGGCCTACAGCGTGACGCTCACCGAGCGCATGAACGCCCTCGACCGCGAATGCCACGAGCTTGCCGGAGTGGAGTTTAACACCGCGTCGCCGGCCCAGGTGGGCGAGGTGCTCTTTGACCGCCTGGGGCTTGACGCCAAGGCTAAGAAGACCAAGACGGGCCAGTACAGCACCACCGAGGAGGTGCTGCTCAAGCTGCGCGACCGCCATCCGCTCGTCGACAAGATCCTGGAGCTGCGCGGCATACGCAAGCTGCTGTCCACCTATGTCAACGCGCTTCCAGCGCTCATCAACCCGCGCACAGGCCGCATCCACACCACTTATAACCAAACGGTTACCGCAACCGGGCGACTCTCGTCGACCGCACCTAACCTCCAGAATATCCCCGTGCGCAATGACGAGGGGCGCGAGATACGCCGCGCTTTCATCCCAGCGTCGGGCAACGTGTTCTTCAGCGCCGACTACTCCCAGATCGAGCTGCGCCTCGTGGCCGACATGAGCGGCGACTCCACTATGCTCGATGCCTTTGCCGCCGGTCACGACATCCATGCCATCACTGCCGCGCGCATCTACCACAAGCCGCTCGAGGAGGTCACGCCCGACGAGCGCCGCAAGGCCAAGACGGCCAACTTCGGCATCCTCTACGGCATCTCGGCATTTGGCCTGAGCGAGCGCCTAGGCATCCCGCGCAGCGAGTCTAAGGAACTGATCGACGGCTACTTCGCCACATTCCCGGGCGTGAAGGAGTACATTGACCGCAGCGTAGCCCAGGCGCGCGAGAAGGGCTATGTCACCACCCTCGACGGCCGCCGCCGCATGCTGCCCGACATCAACTCGCGCAACGCCGTGGTGCGTGCCTTCAGCGAGCGCAATGCCGTGAACGCCCCCATCCAGGGCACGGCTGCCGACATCATCAAGCGCGCCATGATTGCCATCCACCGCCGTTTCCAGGCCGAGGGCATCGCCTCGCAGATGATACTGCAGGTGCACGATGAGTTGAACTTTGACGTGATCCCCGCCGAGCTGCCCAGGGTGCAGGCCATCGTGGTGGAGGAGATGCAGCGCGCCTACCAGGGCCGCGTGCAGCTCACCGCCTCGCACGCCTCGGCCGCCAACTGGCTCGACGCCCACTAACCCCCGTTTTTTCACGCTCCCCTGCAGGGTATAACCTACAGAAATTGAAATAATTAGAATAATTTCTTAAACCCAGAAAGTGCATTGGGGCATGTATAAGATTTTAGATTATCATTGTGTCATGATTTGCGCTATATTGAACGAACATAGGGGCTCCTATATGAGCGAAAGATAGTGCAAAGCATGCCTAATACAACGCGTAGCGTTATTAACCCCAGTCGGAGCGTAGCGACTGGAGAACGTGCGGGGATGGCGAAGCCCTACCGCTCTCCTCGACAGAGGGTTTAAACTCCATCAAAAACCATGGTTGCTGGTGATTATGTCGCCTACGTTGACCGAGGTTCTCCTATTGAGGCACAGACTTCGTCGGCAATGTTAAATTTCAACCAGGAGGTAGTAATCCTATTCCCCACATTTTTTTCGACTGAGCCGTAAAATAAGTCGCCAAAAACTCGCCAAAACGGAGAAAGAAAAATCGCTAGCTGGTTGTTATCAACCAGTTAGCGATTATGGTAAGTGGTCCCACTTGGACCAGTGTTGTGTTATCGTTTGATATGATTGGTTTTTAAGGCGTAACAATCAAAGTGCTGAAAAACACCTATTTGTATAAATGTGTTTCAATATTTGTATATCATCTTGAAACATTAGACAACAAGTAAGTCGGCAAAAAGTCGGCAAAAATTTGTGAGTATAATTTGAATTGTGTACCTTTGCAGAGTAAAATTTTTATGACGTTAAACACACATTTATGGCAACAATTGAACTATCTCTATCTGCTATCAAGAACAAAACCACAGGGCGTCAACAGATACGCATAAGATTCTATCATGGCAAAAGCATTGACCAACGTGCGAAGACGGGTATATTCATTCTTGACAATCCTGCTTATTGGGATGGACACAAGATGGTAGATACACGACGTACCAATGATGAGGAGCGTCGTTATCACAATGAATGCAGAGCCAAACTTGAATCTATGTGCAAGGCCATTGATGAAGCATGGCAACAAGCACAGGGTAGTGACATCCCCAAAGACTGGCTAAAGAAACAGGTGTCACTGTTCTTTAAACCGAAGAAAAACAAGGATGGCGCTGCCAACGCAGAAACCTCGATAACCTTGTTAAAGGCAATCACTAAGTTTATTGATGAAGCTCCGACGCGTATTCTCGAGTCTGGTGCTCGCAAAGGACAACCTGTAAGTCCTCGCACCATTATGCAGTACAAGCAGATGCAGTCAGGGGTTGTTGAGTTCTTGCATACCCAAAAAGTAAAGGACTTGAAAATACAAGATCTTAACAAAGAGTTTTATGATCAATATGTGATGTTTCTCAACAGCAAAGGGTATAAACTTAATAATGTAGGCAAGCATATTAAGAATCTTAAGGCGGTTATCAACTGGCTGCCACTCAAACAACGTATCGACTGCGAGTTTGTCGCTCC
>JAZQPG010000030.1:0-10900 GCA_045628365.1 Sodaliphilus sp.
CAGCCATAGCGCAAGCCACTCCCACCTCGCCCTGGCATCCCACCTCGGCACCCGAGACCGATGCGTTGGCCTTAACCACGTTGCCAAATATGCCAGCTGTGGCCAGGGCACGCAGTATGCGTTGCTCGGAGAAATCCTTGGTCTTGTGCAAGTGATATAGCACAGCAGGTAGCACGCCGCATGAGCCACATGTGGGGGCAGTGACAATCTTGCCGCCCGATGCGTTTTCCTCAATCACTGCAAGCGCATAGGAAAAAACTGTGCCACGGCTCTTGAGAGAGCCAGTGTAACTCGATGCCTTAACATAGTAACTGACCGCTTTGCGTCGCACACCCAGTCCGCCGGGCAACACTCCCTCGGCTTCGAGTCCGCGCTCGATGCTTTCCTTCATCACCTGCCACACTTCATGCAGGTAATCCCATATCCCGCTACCTTCATGCTGATCCACATATTCCCAATAGGTGCGTCCGGTGCGCTGGCACCACGCCTTGATATCCTTGATAGTGTGGAGTTTGTAAATATCGGGGTGCTCTACCCTATCTTGCCCTTCTTCCACGATGTCGCCGCCACCTATCGAATAATAGGTTTTCTCGCCCATCACGGTGCCTTGTGCATCGTGGGCAATGAACTTCATGCCGTTAGTGTGAAACGGCAACACGGTTGCGGGTTCCCATTTGATAGTGGTCTTTCCCGTAGTGCTAAGCACGTCCACGATAGCCTTGTCGGTCATGTGGCCTTTGCCTGTCGCAGCCAGCGAACCGTAGAGATACACTGTGAATGATACTGCTTCAGGGTGCAATGCCTTGAAACGCTCGGCAGCCGCCTTGGGTCCCATCGTGTGGCTGCTTGACGGACCATAACCTATTTTATATATGTATTTAATCGATTCCATGCTGTACAAACTAGAACATGTTGCGCGACTTCATCTCCAGGTAACGGTTCAGCACGTCTACCGAGAGGTTGTCGGGCGTGGTGAGAAGGGCCTGGATGCCGTTCTGACGCAGAGTGTTCACGATGAGTCGCTTCTCGTAGATGGTCTTCTCGGCAATCACGTGCTGATAATACTCCAGCGTGTTCACAGGTTTCTCGGCCAAATAGTCCTGCAGTTCGTTATCGGCAAAGAACACAACTAGCAGGCGGTGACGCGAGTTGAGTTGGTGCAGATAGGGCAACTGTCGGTTGAGCGCTGTCAGTCCGGTGAAATTAGTGTAGAGTACCAGCAGGCTGCGCTTGGTGACGAGGCGGTTCACGTTGACACACAGCGTCGAGTAGTCGCTCTCGCCGAAGGTTGCCTCCTGGCTGTACAATCCCTCAAGGATAGTCTGCATGTGCCCCTGGCGGTTGTTTGGCTGGATATAACTGTCAAACTCCTCGGCAAAGGTGAGCACCCCCACCTTGTCTTCCTTGCGCACGGCAACATACGACAGCATGAGGGCAGCGTTGATGCTGTAGTCGAGCAATGTCATGTCCATGAACGCCTGCTGCATGACGCGGCCCTTGTCTATCACGTTGATGACTTGCTGTGAGCGCTCGTCGGTGTAGACGTTGACCATGAGCTGGTGACGACGGGCACTGGCCTTCCAGTTGATAGTGCGGAAGTCATCGCCTTGCACGTAGTCCTTGATTTGGTCAAACTCGGTGTTATTGCCGGCGCGGCGTATGCGCTTGATACCCATCTCGGTGAGGTTGTGGGAGATTGCCAGCAACTCATAGCGGTTGAGCATGAGGTAGCTGGGATAAACCTTAACGTCCCTAGCCTCGCCACAGGTGTAACGGCGCATCACCAGGCGCAGGGGAGCCAACACGAAAACGCGTATGCGGCCAAAACCGTAGGTTCCGCGTTCGGTGGGCCTCAGCGTGTAGTTAATGGTGGCGGTGTCTTGCGGTTCCACTGTGGTTTTAAAAACAATGTCACGTTTCTGGAACACGTAAGGTGTCTCGTCGATAACCTCTAAGCTTACCTTGAAGCGATAGCCATTCTCGATGGTAATCGTCACTTCATTTTCATCGCCGTTAGAGAATCGGTCGCTGCAGTCGCGCGTAGCGGTGATGCCTCGCCGATGCCACAGCACGACAATGTCGACCAGCAGCAGCAGGGCCAACAATGCCAGCAGGCCCTTCCCCACCAGGAAGACAGGCTGCCAAAAGTATCCCATCGCGAGCACGATGATGATACCGGCCATTATGTAGTAAAAGCGTGTGCTGATGTACATCGCTATTATTGTGATTGGTTAAACGGAGGGTTCTATTATATATGCATATGTCATAGAAACCACCTGAACTATTTTACTTGGGAACTTCAATCTTATCGATAAGGGTCTGGGTCACCTTGGCAACGGTGTAGCCCTGCATCTCGGCCTCGGCGCTGAGTTCGAGGCGATGCTGCAATATCGACGGGGTGACGGCCTTGATATCGTCGGGAGTGACAAAGTCACGGCCATGGAGCAGCGCATAGGCCTTGGATGCCTGCAGCATTGCCACCGATGCACGGGGTGATGCGCCCAGCATGACAGCGCGGCTGTTGCGTGTTTGCTGCACGATCATTGCGATATAGCGCAGCAGCGACTCGTCCACGAGAACCTTGGACATCATTGAGCGCAGTTCGAGCAGCTCGCTGCGGGTGATGATGGGTTTGAGCCCGTCGAGCTTCATGAGCGGAGCATTCTCCTGGTGGCGTGTCAGGATGTCCACTTCTTCCTCGAGCGTGGGGTATCCCATCTCAATCTTCATGATGAAACGGTCGAGCTGAGCCTCGGGCAGGCGGTAAGTACCCTCCTGCTCCACCGGGTTCTGGGTGGCGATAATGGTGTACAGGTCGCTCATGCGGCGGGTGGTGCCGTCGATACTTACCTGACGCTCGGCCATCACCTCGAAGAGGGCCGCCTGGGTCTTGGCAGGGGCACGGTTGATCTCATCGACCAGCACGATGTCGCTGAACACGGGGCCGGGATGAAAGTCAAACTGTGACGTCTGCATGTTGAACACTGTTGTTCCCAGCACGTCGCTAGGCATGAGGTCGGGGGTAAACTGGATGCGGTTGAAGTCGGCATCGATGAGTTTAGCGATGACACGTGCCATGAGGGTCTTAGCCACGCCGGGAACACCCTCGAGCAACACGTGGCCATCGGCAATGATAGCTGCAAGCAGAAGGTCAACCACCTCGTGCTGACCAACTATGATTTGTGAGATACTCTGTCGCAGCTGTTCCACACGCTGCGAGAACTGGGTAAGATCCAGTCTTTGTTGTTCGTTCTGTTCCATATATCGTTTTGTTTTTGTTATTTCTATTATTGTTTAAGATAACATGCGTGATGAGATGTCATCCATGATGTCTATGGCGCGCATCATCTCGGCGTCACTCACGCGCTCGTCAAAACTGATGAGCCTTTGAACATATTCAATATCACTCTGCAGTATTTCCCTGTTGAGTCCTGTGTGAGTTGCCAACATGTCGAGCTCGACGTTGATATTCTCCCAGTCATCAATGTCCACCATGATGCCACGCCTCAGTTGTTCAGTGAAATACATGTATTTCTTCTTCACCAGGTCGTGGTTGTCCCTGCGGTGGAAGTACAGCATACCGATGTGCTCTATCATTGACATTGTGTAGTTGACAGGGCGGGAAATCACAGGAATCACCCGCTGGCGGCGCCGTGCAGTGAACATCATTCCTACAATCAATGTAAAGAACGTAGCATATACAGCCCAGCGCAACGGCGGGTACTTGTAGAACTCGCTGAAGAATGTAGGTTTACCTATCTCCTCATTTTCTCTATTGTCAGACGAGGAGGTTCGTGGCATGGTGTAGTCAATCCTCATCACGGGGCGCTTGCCTGCACGCGACAAGATGCGGAATGCCAGGGTCTGCATTGCCACGTCACGCATGCCGTAGTTGGTGAACAGGTAAGGGTCGGAAACCACAATCAGTTTACCCTTGCCCACTTGTTTCTCCATGGCCACCACCACGGTTTCACCGGCTTTCACGTCGTTCCTCTCATCGAGATATAACTCGTCGGCCGTGAGAGTACGGGTGATCAACGGAATAAAATCAGAGTCGGTGGGCTTCATCCACCCGCCCATCAACGTTTTTCTTACGCGGAATGCCGTGGAATCCCCGTTCCATTTAAAGTTCACAAATTCACAGTGCAAATTGGGATTAGAATTCACATTAATCCAAGACTGTCCAACGTCACACGGGACAAGTTTAGGGAAATCTCCTGCCAATTCATACAGGTTGTCATTAGCGATAATCACATTATGGCCACGTTTGAGCAATTTAGTCATATCCTTTTCATTCTCTGCAAGACTACCAACAGTAAACAAGAAAGTAAAGCGGCATGTATCCTTGTTAACAAGTTCATAGGCATGGTAGTCCTTTACCGAGTAGTTTTCACCAAACGTGCCGGTCATCACCTCGTCAAAGATGGCACAGCCCAGGGGATTCTTGTCACTGCCTGAAAATGTAGCATACCAATTGTAGTTAGGAGTCCATGTCACGTACATGTAGCCGCATAGCAACAGAATTGCAGCCACGATTCCTATAACGACCTTGTTATTCATGACTGCTGTCCTCCTTTCTCGGTTTCGTCTCCTTCTTCAGGAGTTTCAACTTGGCAATGGTGCTCCACCACGCTCTGGTCCAGCGCCGACATGGTTTCAAACAACTGTCTCGTGGCCTCGTAGTCGCCATATCGGATGCGCAGGAAATGGTCGGTGAGCCTGACAAACTCTGCGTCACGCACCTCCCAGGTATATTGGGTCGGGGTCTTATAGATGCGCCATTCAATCTGGCCGGCATCACTGAGCGACTTGAGGGTCCTGAGGTAGATATAGCGGCATGCCATGCGGTAGTCACCGCGTGCGAGCGCTTTGTCCAGGGAGCTAGGGAAATCTATCTCGTAGATATCTTCCTCAATCTCCTCGGCATTTGATTGCTTGTTCCTGCTGCTCATGAAGAATCCTTTAAAGTAATCCAAATTAGTAATTACCAAGTACAGAAATCCGACGATCATCAAGAAAAGCAGGAAATCAAACACTTCAGCAGGGATTGAATCAATAATATCCCACAAGTTACTTCCCGAATCATCTTTTACTTCCGGGGGGTGTGGCAATTCCACATGACCGATGTTATCAGGCTTAGGTACTCCCGCGTCATAGTCATATCGTCCTGACTGGCGTATCTTTTCCAGCACCTCACTGCTAGCCACTATAGTATCTTTAACTTGGGTGAGCATATTTCATTCAGGTATTATAACCACATTATAATATTACAAGTTCTCAAAGTTTTCAATCTTCTCTACGAGCGATTCCTCATCACAGTACACTAGCATGCTGCCATAGTGATAGGCCTGGAAGATAAAGAAACACGACAACGAGAGGAACACCACGAAAACGTTAGCTATGGTGAGAACGATCTCGACGATGAAATCCAGCGTGGACATGAAACTCAGGTCTCCAAACATCTCGACACCTATTTCACTGAAAATCCACCATGGCCAGAACAGCGTACCATCGGCAATAAGCACAATGGTTACCATAACTACCCCCTGGAACACAAATTGAATCCATTGCTGCATACCCAGGTGGTAACAACGTTTTATTGAAGTGATGATATTGTTTCCGCGTTCAAACTCCACCACGGCAGGCAACATCAATGCAGGCAGGATAAAACCGAAGGCGGCAAATTGTCCAATAAACGGGACTAAAACACCAATAATACTCATCAGGAAAAATGCCGGCGTTACCACTAATATAAACAAAGCAACAATGCCTACCATACGCAACGAACATGACAACATTTCGAGCAACAAGTCTTTAAACCGAATTCCCTCGAGACCCTTAAGACGCTTGGTATAAAACTTGAGCAACGTCATTGATACCGTAATACTCAGCGACAAGCCCAATCCCCCCAATACCAGAAAAGCATAACCATGATTCTCCAAAAAGGAATCATGCTGGGAAAGTGCGTACAAATCATCAGGATCTATATATTCGGGGGCTATTAAAGAACGCAGCGGCTCACTAAAGAAATACGCTACCATGACACTTGGCACCAGAACCAGCAACAAGTGGCTTTTGATCCACAGGCGCCAGTTCTCCTTAACGAAGTCAAAGGTGGCATTAATCTGCTCGCCCATGTTGCGCAACTCGTACAGGTTTATCTTAGATGATTGCGTTTTTCTCATTTTCTTTAAATTTAGACTGGCGCATTTCCTCACGGTGTACCTTTACAGGCATCACCACGTACAACCAGATGATTAACAATGCACTCACCACCAGCACACCGATGCGCAACGACAGCGGAGCCTCAGTGTGACGGGTGATGAAACCCTCAATAAAACCGGCAATGACGGTCAGCGGCATGGAACTTACCAGAACCTTCAGCCCGCGCTTTGCGCTTCGCTTGAACGATTCGATGCGGCTATAGGTCCCGGGGAACAACCACCCGTTTCCCATCACGATGCCTGCGCAACCAGCTATCACCATAGTGGATATCTCTATGGTGCCATGCTGCATGACAGCAAGGAATGACGGACCGAAAACGCCGTAGACAGCAAAGAATGTAAGGAATACACCCAGCATGACGCCATTGGCAATCATGTACAATCCGGTCCCGATGCTGGTGAATATTCCCCATGTAAACGCTTTGATATCCACCATCAGGTTGTTAAGCGTGATCTCCAAAAACGCCAGTGTCTCGGGGTCACCCGAATAAACATCGGTGGGTTTGCCGGCCTTGATATTCTCAATGGTCATGTCAACATACCCATCTCCCAATATAAGCCGTGCAAAATCAACGTTAATTAATGTTGATACTACCCCAACCAGCACAAACAGCGAGAACACGGCAAGCGAGATGCGCATCTCCTTGCGGGCGTCGTACAGTGCCAGCGGGATATCGTGCAACCAGTATTTCTTTATCTTTTCCCGGCTGCTATAGCGCTTGCTGTAAATCTCGTTGTGAATGGTCAATGCCAACCCGTTAAGATATTCAGTCACCTTTGAATTGGGATAATGGGTCTGGGCAAAAGACAGGTCAGTGGTCAAGTCAGTATAGATGTCGGCCAGTTCATCGGGAGATACCGATGATGCATTCTCTATACTTGCCTCATATTGTTTCCACTTGTCGAGGTTCTGATTAATAAAAACGGCCTCTCTCATGATGTGAATTTCGGTGTTTTTTCAGTTTTTACAAAGTTTAGGATGCAAATGTACAAAAAAAATATTATTTTTGCAGATAATAAGGTGATTTTTTAAAACCATAGTATAACTAATATATGGCACGCACAACAATAGTTACGGGACAATACGTTCCCATCTCGCAGGAACTAGCAAGCATTGGCGACCGCTTGGTAGCCAACTTCATTGATTTTAGTATCATTGGCATCTACTCATGGTGTGTTTTCATGCTAATTCTTCTATATGATCTAAATCTGAGTAACGAAGAAAAGAGCATCGTGATGTTCTTCGTGGCAGTTCCTCCAATAGTATATCATCTAGTATTCGAAATCCTATTGAACGGGCGCACACTGGGTAAGATGATAATGAAAATACAGGTGAACATGCTTGACGGCACCACCCCCACAGTGAATGCCTATTTCCTGAGGTGGACACTATTACCCCTTGACCTGATGGGAGCAGGCATGCTTTCAGTTCTTTTCACCAGGAATAGCCAGCGGCTTGGTGACCTGGCGGCCGGCACCGTGGTATGCAAGAAACATGATCCGTCCAAAGTGAGCTACACGCTCAACAACAACACGTTTGTATCACATGACTACGTTCCCACCTACCCCGAGGCCGCCAACCTCACCTCTAACCAGATCGAGCTCATCTCGCGCACTTTCTACAACCAGATGCCCAATCGGGACGAGATGGTGCACCGCTTGGCTCTCAAGATACAAGAGCACCTAGGCGTAGACGACATGGGGATGGACGCCCAGACTTTTATCTCGGTCATTTCCAATGACTATTACTACTATGCATCCAATATTGAGGTGTAACACCACCGTAACACTTTAAATATAGAACCTCATGAATTATATATGGATTAGCGCGCTAGGGCTGTGCGGAGCCACTATTGTGGGATCGGTATTAGGGTTCCTGTTCAAGGAACTGCCCCACAAGTGGAACGACACGGTGCTGGGTTACTGTGCCGGCATCATGCTGGCAGCGTCCACCCTGGGGCTCATCGTGCCCGCCTTCGACACCTGTGCCGAGGGCTCGTGGTGGATGGTGGCCCTTGGCGTGATGGCTGGCGCGCTGTTCCTCAACGTGCTCGACCTGGTCACCCCACACCTGCACCACATCACCGGGCTTGACCCCGAGGAGCACACCAACAACAAGCGACTCAACCACGTGCTGCTGTTCGTGATGGCAATCGCGCTGCACAAGCTGCCCGAGGGCATGGCGGCGGGCGTGAGCATGAGCGGCGCCACTGAGGCATCGGCCAACTGGACAGTGTCGCTGGGCATAGCGTTGCAAAACATCCCCGAGGGCATGGTCATCATCGCCCCGCTGCTGGTAGCAGGAGTGTCACGGTTCAGGACGCTCGCAATATCACTGGTCATCGGTTTGCTCGAGGTGGCTGGCGTGTGGCTGGGCTACGGCCTGGGTGCCGCGTCACAGCACATGCTCCCTGTGATGCTGGGCTTTGCCGGCGGCAGCATGCTTTATGTGACCAGCGACGAAATGATCCCCGAAACCCACGCCCACGGTTACCAGAAGCAGGCCACCTATGCCCTGCTCATGGGCTTCATGACGCTATTGCTCATGGAGAAACTAATTTAAACTCTATTAGGAATGAAAAAGATATTGTTCTTACACGGATTCTATGCCAGCGGCAGTTGCGAGACAGCCGGTGCACTGCGCGATGCCCTTGAAGGCAAAGCCATGGTACTTAGCCCCGACCTGCCCCAACATCCCGTGGAAGCGCTCGCCCTCTTGCGCGCCGTCATCGACAGGGAAAAACCCGACTTACTGGTGGGCAACAGTTGCGGCGCGTTCTACGCCCAGATGCTGGCACCAGTCGTGGGCATCCCGGCCTTGCTGGGCAATCCTCACTTTGCCATGAGCGGTTTCCTGCGCGAGCGCATCGGCAGGCATGAGTTCAAGTCGGCACGACAGGACGGCGTCCAGGAGTTTGTCATCGACGAGGCATTGGTCAGCGAGTTTGCCGCTGTAGAGAACTCTCAGTTTGACTGCTGCAGCCCTTATTACCGCGACAAGGTGTGGGGACTCTTTGGCGACAACGACACCCTGGCCCGGTTCGAACCATTGTTCAGCACCCACTACAACAACGTGTTCAGCTTTCCCGGAGGCCACACCCCCACCCCGATAGAGGTAAAGGAATACTACGCGCCCCTCGCCATGAGGATGCTCAATGAGTGTCCCGTGCCTGGCGAGCGTCATTTCCGCCACTTCAAGGGAGGCTTGTACCGCTACCGGGGCACTGCGCTCGACTCCGAGACCCTGCAGCGCATGGTTGTGTACCAGGCGCTCTATGGCGAGGGGGACCACTGGGTAAGGCCCGAGAAGATGTTCTTCGAAACCATCGAGCGCGACGGCAAGCGTTTCCCGCGGTTCACCCAGGTTGACTGCCCGGGCGACATGTCACGCAAGGTAAAGATAACTGCCGTGCGCAAGGTGCAGCACGACGACCTGATGGCTCGGTTTGAGAACCCCATCGAGCACACCTGCGACGTGTGCGAGGGCCAGTCTTGGATAAGCGTCGGCGGCCAGTGTCCTGACGGGTTGTGCCCCGAGGCATGGAAGACCATGCGCGAGTTTGTACAGGCGTTGGCACGCGGCGAGGGCAATTTCTTTGACGGTTGGATGAAGAATCCGTCAAGCGCCATGATAAGCTGCAACGACGGCTTCCGCCCCGTGAGTTTTTATATTGAAACAATTGATTAACAACAACATACCAATATGCAAGTAGGAGATAAAATACCCGAGGTCCTGGGATTAGACCAGGACGGACGCGAAATAAAGAGCAGCGACTACCGCGGCCGCAAGATTGTGCTTTATACCTATCCCAAGGCCAACACCAGCGGATGCACCGCCGAGGCTTGCTCGCTGCAGGCCCACAAGGAGCAGCTCGCTGCCGCAGGCTATGAAATCATCGGCGTGAGCAAGGACCGCCAGGCGTTGCAAAAGAAGTTTGCCGATGCCCAGGGGCTTGAGTTCCCTCTCGTCGCCGACGTTGAGACCACCTTGCTCCAGCAACTGGGAGCATGGGGCGAGAAGGTGACATGCGGACGCCGCACTGTGGGCACCCTGCGCACCACCTATCTGGTCAACGAGGAGGGCGTGATAGAAAAAATCTTCACCCCCAAGGAGATCAAGACCAAGATTCACGCCGAGCAGATACTGAATTACCTGGGCACCGAATAACAAGGATTCATGACGGCGTGGATATACCTAATAATAGCAGCGATCTTTGAAGTGGGCTGGCCTCTTGGATTCAAACTCTCGGGGCTGTATCCCGAGCGGTTCTGGACCTACATCTCGCTGGCAGTCATCAGCATGGCGCTGAGCGGAGTGTTCCTTTACCTTGCCCAGAGAACCATCCCCGTGAGCACCGCCTACATCGTGTGGACCGGCATAGGCGCAGTGGGCACGTTCCTGCTGGGCATCACGTTCTTCAACGACTCGGCATCGCTGCTCAGGATGTTCTTCGCCCTGCTCATCCTAGTGGGCATCACGGGCCTGGAGCTCACCGCAAAAGGATAGTAATTACTAGTGACTAATTAAATAATGGCAAAATCACTATTGATCAAAGATACAAATTTCATTGACAATTTTGTACTTTCATAACATACTAAACAAAAGTAGAATGACACTATCGGTATAATCGTATCAATAGAAAACTTTCAAATAATACAAATATGATTGCAAAATA
>JAZQPG010000031.1:0-15171 GCA_045628365.1 Sodaliphilus sp.
GATGTTTGCCGACGGCTTCCTTCAGATTCCATCTCGCGATGGACACCCTTGCCTTGGGCTATGTGATTCCCGCTATCAGGGCTCACTCGGGACTTGCACCCGTTAGACAATGCTCATGCCGAGCGTACTGCAGGAAGGCCACACGGGGAGCATCGCACATCCCCAGTGTGGCCTTCTTTGTATCGTTACTTGTCACGCGTGGCTAGAAGCCAAGGCGCGCCCCTGTGACCACGCGATTTCGCGTGGTTGCTTCACTTAGACACCGGCGTCACCGTGTAGCCGGCGCCACGCAGCAGGGCAATCAACCCCTTGTCGCCAGGCAGATGACCGGCACCCACACACACGAAGATAGACTTCTCGGGCATCAGCTTCACGAGCTGGCCAACCCAGTTGCGGTTGCGGCCCCACAGCAAGCGCTCGAGCTCGGCATCGGTGGGCGTAGACCCCACGCCGGGGTCCAGCACCTGACCATAGAGGAAGTCGATGTCCTGGCCAATGTAGGCCTTGCACTGCTCATCGATGACGCGCTTGTAATCATCATTGTACTCACACATCTCCACCAGCCCCTGGGCCTGCTCCTTGATTGTGGCAGCGAGCAGCACCTTAATCTGGTCGTCAACGGTCTCGAAGGCCCCCAGCTCCTTGCCGGCGGCCCTGCCACGCCTTTGCACCGTGGCGTCAATCTGGTTTTTGGGGTCATAGTCGGGGAAATTCATTGTCGCTTGCATCAGCTGCAGCTGCAAACTGAGAGCCTGGGGTTTGAACACGTTGAACATCTCCACCGTCAAGCCCATGGGGGCCATGTATCCATCTACCACGCGTTTCACGACGGCATACTCGCTGGGCGCGAGCACCTTGTCGAGGGTGCTGTCACCGGGAGCGATGAGTGCCTGGGCCATACGCTGCTGAGCGGCGGGCGACGACAATTCCTCTTCACGCAACTCACCATACACCGCATCGCAGGCATTGAGGGCATCGCCCAAGCCCCTGATGCTGTCGATAAACGATGCCGGTGCCATGTGATGGGTACCCATCAGGTAAGAAGGCTTGGACAGCCCGTTGCCGTCCACGCGCCACAACAACTGCGACCATGCGCTCAGGGCGACGGCTGCAGCTGCCACGACTAGCAATACAGTTCTTTTCATAGACGTTTTATCGGCCTTAGAAGTGCCAGTACTCGGGGTCGGTCCACTTGTACTGCGACTTATTATTGTTATTGTTATTGTTATTGTTATTGTTACTGTTGTTGTTGCCGTTTGACGGAGACTGAGACGGCGACATGTAGGTATTGTTGCCGACATTGCGCTTCACGATGAGGTTGCACAGGCGGTCAATGAGCTGCACGTCGCTCGACACGCGCGACTGGCTCAGCCTGAGGAACGCATCGTTGCCCAGGTAATAGGCCATCGCCGACTGGTCAAAGACTTTGTTATTCTCAAAGGCATCGATATACTCGCTCAGGCGGTTGCCATACTGCGAGCGCTTGTCAAAGTGCTTCTCGTCAAACTCCAGCTCGAGGCCCAAGCCCCAGCGCTTGGCCAGCGCGCAGGTCTCGTCGAGGCGCGAACGGGGCACGTTGTAGTTGAAGAAATAGTTGGGCTGCAGGTAGGCATAGTCAAATCCATAGCTCTGCCACAGGTCGCGGCCGGGGGCTGTGAAATAAGGTATCCAGTAGGCCTTCAGTCCCTTGGCGTGGATGTAGTTGTTGAGGGCGGGGAACAGCTCGCCGCCGGCAAGCATGTCCTCGTCGAGCCAGTAGAGTCCGTCGAGTTCTATGTTCCTGTAGTGCTGTGCTTTAAACTTGTTCACCAGCAGATCAACGAACCAGTACAGAGCCTCGAGGCGGTCATTGCCGCGGTCAAAGCGCAGGTTGCGCGACGACACGCGTCCCCAGCTCCGCTGCTCACGCATGGGTGTGGGCAGACACAGGATCACTTTGTGCTTGAACGGAGGCTCTCCCAGCTTGCGCTTAGCACCGTCGATGGCCTTGTCGAGCGCGTCAAGCCCCTCGCCGCGCGAGAAGTAGCGGTTGGCAAGCCACTCCCAGTGCTCCTTGGTAGCCGGTTCCTTGGCATATCCCGGCGCTAGCGTCACCTCGGTGCCGTATACTCTGAACTCCAAGTACAGGAACGCGGGGAACAGCCACTCGGTGTGCCCGTCCTTGAAGGTGTGGGTCACGAGGTGGGATATCTGGTTCTGGTTCCACTTCAGGCGATTGCTGCCGCCATAGTAAACGAGCGCAATGTCGTTCATGCCGTCGTTCACCGCATAGCGGTTAACATCGGCTGTAGCCTGCAGGGCGGTCATGCCCACCATCGCCATCAATATGAGTAAAGTCTTTTTCATAATCATAGTAAGTGATAAAAAAGTTTTACGTTGTGTCGCTTAGTAGTTAGACTACACGGGCAACACAACGTTTAACGTACCTGTGCCGGTCGCTTAGCCGGTCACTTGGCGACCTCAAAGGGAAGGAGGCCCTGCTCTTCATGCTTGATGATGACGGGCATGCCCACGCGGGCATAGTTCTCCTTGAACGTGATGATGTCGTTGTCGCGCATGCGTATGCAGCCCTCGCTGTCACGTCCGGGGACGCTGCTCTCGTTGTTGGTGCTGCCGTGGATGCCGATGCCGCTGTGACCCGGTGTCTCGAGGCGCAGGAACCAGTGGCCGTAAGACAGGATCTCGCCACGGCCGTCGCCAAAGTCATGCTTCCAGTCCGAGGCATCCTGCATCTGGATAATCTTGAACGGATTTGAGGGGTCGCACTCGGGGGTCTTCATATCGCCCTTGCCTTGTTTCTGTCCCTTTACCCTGCTCAGGCACACGGGGAAATCCACGATGGGCACGGTGTCGCCGTTGACGGGGGCATATACCGTGAGCACAAGGTCGCGCTTGCTTATCACGGTGAACGTGTTATCACGGTTATACTCTCCGGTGTACAGGGGCTTGCGGTCGGCCGCGGGCTTGCCGGGCTGAGGTGCTGCGGCTGCCTGTGCCTCGGGGGTTGCTCCGGCGTCCTGATTGCCGCCACTGCTCGAACTATTGTCGTTGCCGCCACAGCTGGCAACGCCCAGCAGCATGCTTGCTGCGAGTGTGATGCTGAATATACGTTTCATATCAATTGTATTGTTGTTTTATCTGAGGTGACTGTAGTCGCGCGAAATGTAGCAGTCATATCCGTTGTAGCGCACATGGAAGAAACCGCCGCTGGTGCCCAGGTAGGTGAGGCGGGTGCCCTTGGGAGGATAAACGGGAGTGCCGTGGCTGTTGGTGACAATCGCATAGTTAAGGCCGGGGCCTACGCGCAGGCGCACGTGGACGCCGTCAACGATAACCACCGACGCGTTAGAGTAGCTCGAGTAGCCGCCGTTGTAGCCTGCGCCGCCGGCATTCTGCAGGTGGCAGTAGTCGCGCGAGATGTAGGCGCTGTAACCGTTGTAGCCAACATAGTAGAAGTTGCCCGAAGTCCCGTAGTAGGTCAGGTGGGCTCCCTTGGGTGGATACACGGGGGTGCCGTGGCTGTTGGTGACAATTGCATAGTTAAGGCCGGGGCCCACTCGCAGGCGCACGTGATGACCGTCAACGACAACAGTGGCTGCAATAGCCGATGATATTGCAATGATCGCAATGACGAGTAATGATAAAATTCGTTTCATAGATATTAAGTTTTTTAGTTAGCATCGCGTGATTTCAAGTTCACTCGGCGGGAACAGCCTTGGCATGGGCCTTCACCTCATAGTCGAGCATGCCCTGCTTCTCGTCAAGGATGATCACCTTCATGCCAACGCGGGCATAGCGGGTCTTGAGGTCGATGATGTCTTTGTCGCGCAGGCGTATGCAGCCCTCGCTGGCACGGCCGGGAACGCTACTCTCGTTGTTGGTGCTGCCATGGATGCCGATGCCGCTGTGGCCGGGAGTCTTGAGGCGCAGGAACCAGTGGCCGTAAGACAGGATATTGCCGCGGCCGTCCTTGAAGTCGTGGCGCCATGTCGACGCGTCCTGGATCTGGCTGATGGTGAACGGTGCACCGGGATGGCTCGACGGGGTCTTCATGTCGCCCGAACGCTGTTTCTGGCCCTCGTTCTTACTCAGGCACACGGGATACTTGGCCAGCAGCACGGTCTCGTTGCCGTTCTTGCCGTACACATACAGGCGCCAGTCCATCTTGCTGATCACGATGAACTCACTGCCCTTGTCCACGTTGTCGGCCTTGTAGTGACGTGCCGAGTCCTTCTTGCTGCGTATCGTTGACGCGTCCACGGCCTTGGCACCGGTGGCACTCGCCGCAGTTGTCTTCTCGCCGGCAGCAGCACAGTTACTGCACGCCTGGTTACATTCTTCACAAGAATCGCATTTCTCACTCTGGGCACTTGCTGTGGCCCCAATCATCGCCGCCAAGGCGGCTATCAGTACAAGTTTCTTCATTGCTGTTATAAATAATGTTTCCCGACAAAGATACTAAAAGATTCCTGAATAATCAACCATTTCACACTTTTTATTCCCTTATAGGGAAAAAGTGATGGCTTTCGCTTTGAAGTGATGGCTTTTTTCACTAATTTTGCACAAATTAGGCGTCATGGGCAGCAACGGCCGCACCAGGCGCCAGGGACATGCATTAGGTTTATTCACTCTTAAACAATTTTTATTTAAGTGGCTAGCATCAACAAGTGGCGCATCGAGGACAGCGCCGAGCTTTATAACATCCACGGATGGGGTTTGAAATACTTCTCTATCAACGAACGCGGACACATCTCCGTCACGCCCAAGCAGACCAGCGTGCCGGTGGACCTCGTGGACGTCATGGACGAGCTGCACACGCGCAACATCACCGCGCCCATACTGCTGCGTTTCCCCGACATCCTCGACAACCGCATCGAGAAACTCGCCAGCTGCTTCAAGCGCGCTGCCAAGGAGTATGAATACACCGGGCAGAACTTCGTCATCTATCCCATCAAGGTGAACCAGATGCGCCAGGTGGTGGAGGAAATCGTGAGCCACGGCAAGAAGTTCAACATCGGCCTCGAGGCCGGCTCTAAGCCCGAGCTCCACGCTGTGCTCGCCATCAACATGGCCGACATCAGCGCTAACTCACTCATCATATGCAACGGATACAAGGACGAGGGATACGTGGAACTCGCACTGCTGGCCCAGAAGATGGGACGACGCATCTTCCTCGTCGTGGAGAAGCTCAACGAACTGGTGCTCATCAACACCATCGCCAAGCGGCTGGGTGTGAGACCAAACATTGGCATCCGCATCAAGCTCTCGAGCAGCGGCAGCGGCAAGTGGGAGGAAAGCGGAGGCGACCGCAGCAAGTTCGGCCTCAACACCAGCGAACTGTTCACCGCCCTCGACTACCTCAAGACCAACAGCATGATGGACTGCCTCAAGCTCATCCACTTCCACATCGGCAGCCAGATCACCAAGATACGCCGCATCAAGAACGCACTGCGCGAGGCTTCGCAGTTCTATGTGCAGCTCGCCAAGCTGGGCTACAACATCGACTTCATCGACATTGGCGGCGGACTGGGCGTGGACTATGACGGCACGCGCAACAGCGCCAGCGGTTACTCGTTGAACTACTCAATCCAGGAGTATGTCAACGACGCGGTCTACACCTTTGTCGTCGCATGCAACAAGAACGACATGCCCCACCCCAACATCATCAACGAGAGCGAACGCTCGCTCACCGCCCACCACAGCGTGCTGGTGATGAACGTGCTCGAGACCGCCGGCCTGCCCCGCTGGGACGAGGAGAAGGACGTGGTGACCGACGACGACAATGAGCTCGTGCGCGACCTTTACGAGATTTGGGACAAGATCAACAAGGCACGTCTGCTCGAGGACTGGCACGACGCGCTGCAGATACGCGAAGAGGCGCTCGACCGCTTCTCGCTGGGACTCATCGACCTGCGCACCCGAGCCATGGTCGAGAAACTCTTCTGGAGCGTGGCGCGCGACGTCAACTCTATCGTGGCCGACATGAAGCACGCCCCCGAGGAGCTCAACAGCGTGGCCAAGATGCTGCCCGAGAAGTACTTCTGCAACTTCTCGCTGTTCCAGTCATTGCCCGACTCGTGGGCCATCGACCAGGTGTTCCCCGTTGTGCCCCTGCAGCGCCTCAACGAGCAGCCCACCCACCGCGCCACCGTGCAGGACATCACCTGTGACAGTGACGGCAAGATTGCCAACTTCATCTCGCCGCAGGGCATCACCCACTCGCTGCCCGTGCACGAACTCAAGGAGGGCGAGCCCTACTACCTGGGCGTGTTCCTCGTGGGAGCCTACCAGGAGATCCTAGGCGACATGCACAACCTCTTTGGCGACACCAACGCCGTCCACATCGACGTCTACAAGGACCACTACGAGATCAACCAGGTCATCGACGGCGAGACCGTGGCCGAGGTGCTCGACTACGTGCAGTTCAGTCCCAAGCAGCTGGTGGGCAACGTCGAGATGTGGGTAACCGAGTCCATCCGCTCAGGCAAGATCACCAGCGAGGAGGGCAACGAGTTCGTGCGCAACTACCGCTCAGGCCTCTACGGCTACACCTACCTAGAGCACAACAAATAACCACCTTTTTTTCTCTCGCAGATTAATCTGCGAGAGAAAAAAAGAGAGGCACAAAAGAAAATGAGGTATTTTATTAGGTTGGCATATAATGGGGCCGAGTATCACGGGTGGCAGGTACAGCCCAGTGACATCTCGGTGCAAGAGACCATCGAAGAAGCTCTATCGAGGGTGCTGCGTGTGCCCATATCTATCGTGGGGGCAGGACGCACCGACGCCAGCGTCAACGCCGCCACCATGTATGCCCACTTCGACGTGGAGCAGCCCATCGCCTCCTGCGACCGCCTCACGCACTCGCTCAACAGCCTCCTGCCGCGCGACATCGCCATCCACAGCATCTTCCCCGTGCACGACGACGCCCACGCACGCTTCGACGCCACCTCGCGCACCTACAAATACTTTGTCCACACCGCCAAGTCGCCGTTCCTCCACCCCCTGAGCTGGTATTGCCGCTGGGACCTCGACTATGACCTGATGAACCAGGCCGCCGAGCGCATGATGCACTATCGCGACTTCACCTCGTTCTCCAAGCTGCACACCGACGTCAAGACCAACGACTGCATCATCACCCATGCACGCTGGGAACGCGAGGGCGACCAGTGGGTATTCACCGTAACCGCCAACCGTTTCCTGCGCAACATGGTGCGCGCCATCGTGGGCACACTGGTTGAGGTGGGCACCCACCGCATCACCGTGGAGCAGTTTTGCGACATCATCGAGAAGAAAGACCGCTGCAAGGCCGGCATGTCCATGCCGGGACACGCATTGTTCCTGTGGGACGTCACCTATCCCTACATCACACCCTGACATCCAAGCCTATACCCTTCTTGCCAAAAAACCACACAAAAAAAAGGCTCTCAAAACAGGTGCAACACAACAAAATACGTCCACTTAACCTTTTTTAAGTGTTTATCACAATGTTTCTGCATGGACAAGTGATACTTTTTTCGTATCTTTGCAAGAAATTGTAAATCAACGATGAACGAACTTATTACGCAACAAGTGCGTGCCCTACTCTACGGAGTTGTCATAGGAACAATTCTAAATTGTATCGTGTCGTTGCTGAGCTGCTATCGCAAGCAGAACAGCGATCGCGCTCGCCTCGTCGTTAAGATTTCAATCATCAGCAACATCTCACTGCTGTTGCAGTACGTCCTGTGGTTCTTCATCGACGGCATGGACATCATGTCCAAGTCATGGTGGGAAGAATACAAGCTCTCGGGTCTGCTCAACTTCATCGAGATGAGCACCATACCGTTCTTCATATCGTCAATCGCCGCACTCACCCGACTGCGCAACACCACCCTGCGCGAGGTGTTTTTGCTCCTGGTGCCATTTGCGGTGCTCGCATTGATATTCTATATCACCGACTCAGACATCCCCATTTTCATAGGTTTAGGGATCACAGTGGTTTTCACTGCTGCTACGATAATAAACACCCACAAGAATGTTCGTTACTACAAGCAGCTGCTCGTTAGCACCTATGCCAACACCGTGCCGCGCGACATCTCGTGGGTAATGTCGGTGTTCTACTTCACCCTCTTGATCTTCGTGGCATGGACAGCCATCGCCATCTTCAGCGCATCAGTGCTCAACGACTGCATCTACATGGTCCTCATGATATGTGCTAGCAGCCACTTCGTGCACCAGCTGTGTAACCACAACCTCGACGTGCGCGTGATGATTGATATTGATGCTCACCCCGACAGCGACGAAGAAAGCACCCAGAGCGACACCACTGCAACAGAGCCCGCCGAGGTAACCCCGACACCTCCGGTAACCCCGGAAGAGCCTGAAACCCCGGAAGCTCCCGAAGAAAAAACCGCAGAACTTCCCGACACCGACCCCTCTCACGAGTCTACACTCGTGCAAGTGGCACACATGGTGGCAGAGGTGCCCCTGCCCAAGGTCCAAGTCAAGCTCAAGGCTTGGCAGGAGCCCAAGTTTGGCGAGGCTGTGCGCAACTTCTGCGCCCAGGAAGACGTGTTCACCAATCCCGACCTCAGCGTCCAGGACGTGGCAACCGGCGTGGGCAGCAACCGCACCTACGTGTCGCGCTGGTGCAAGGAGAACGAGAAGGACTTCAGTACATTCATCACTCGCATAAGACTCGACCACGCCGAGAAACTCATTGCTGGCTCCAATCAGCCCATCAACGAGATTGCCGAGGACTCAGGATTCAGCAATACACGCCACTTCCGCACTGTATTCACAGCACGCTACGGATGCACCCCCAGCGAGTACAGGGCCCAAGTCAAGGCCAACGGATAGCGAGACGCGTTGCTCCCTCACCCCTATCGCGAGTTGAAACTTAATCATGACAAAAAATTAAAACGATATAGATGGATCCATTCTTACTGCAATGTAGAGCAATGTGCTACGGCCTGCTGATTGCCTTCTTCGTGGCAATCATCGTGAAGCTCATACCAGCCATCAGGAAACAACGCAACCGCAACGGCCGCTTCCTGATGCGCGTGCTGGTTGTCACCATGCTGATGCTTGCAGCCAAGAATGTACTGCGATTTATCCTGGACACCGATCTCATTATTCACCCGGGGCTTGAACCTCCCGCCATCTATAGCATTACCACACTGATAGAGATGATGGCCATACCCCTCATGGGCGTGTCACTCATGTCGATTGTCAAGGCGCAGCACATAAGATTCATCGAGGCAGCATTTGAAATAATGCCCCTCCTCATTTGCATCATTGCGCTGATAGCCACCGGAGAGCACATCATCATTTCCATGGCATCATGGTATGTGGCTGTCTACACGGTGGCAGTAATCGCCTATGTCCACTTTGCAGCACGCCGCTACGAGAAATGGCTCAACGACACCTATGCCAACACCGCCAGACGTGGCGTCACCTGGGTACTTATCACCCTCTACATCCTTGTTGCCCTCGTGATTGCATGGTTCGTGCTGCGCTACCTCTATCCCACGCTGCACAACAACATCATCTACAACCTGCTCAGCCTCGTGCCTTGGCTCTTCTACTCGCGCCGACTCATTAAGCAGGAGTTCAACACCCATGCTATTGCCGAGGCGATAGCCGCCGAGGAACACGGACTGATGGAGGACGATAGCCAGGACGACACCACATCGCTAAAGACATGGCAAGAGGAAAAATTTGGCGAAGCCATCAGGCAATTCTGCACCGAGGAGAAAAACTTCACCAACACCGACCTCAGCATCGTGGACGTGGCACGCGCTGTGGGCAGCAACCGCACCTACGTGTCGCGATGGTGCAAGGAACAGGGGCTGGACTTCAGTACCTTTGTTGCACACATTCGCCTCGACCGTGCCGAGCAACTGCTGCTCAACACCGACCTCACCATCAACGAGGTCGTCGCGATGACAGGCTTCAGCAACCCCCGCACGTTCCGCAACTCCTTCGTGGCGCGCCATGGCTGCACACCCAGCGAGTTCCGCCTCCAAAATTCCAAATAACAACCCGTCACCCACACCCCCAGGGGATTTATACACTCCGCCTCCACGCAGGTTATCGCCAACCTCCAGTAGATAAAACAAATGGACTGTTTTTCAGGTTAAAAGGGTAAGGAAGGACAGAAATTTCTGTCAGTTATTCCGCGAGTTCCCCGGGTTCTGCGCGAGAGAATACCATAGCCGAGTGGTTACGAAAGATTAGTAACTTCACAGCAATACTCTTTCTGTTGAATCTGCTCGATCAGCGTGAACCAAAAAAATTCATGTCAGTTCGTCCCCACACTCGGAAATCATTTTAATTCCTGGAGGTTGTCGTCTGCGTGAGTGAACCCCAGGGGGAAGTCATCACTGCTTGATGGTAACCTTCACCTTGTCGATGCGGTATTTCACAACTTTCATCACCGTGAAGGTGAACAGGCCGTAGGTCACGACCTCCTGTTCCTTGAGGAAGTCGCCCTTGATGTCGAGCAGCAGGCCCGCAATGGTCTCGGCCTCCTGGGCGTGGTCGTCGAGCGTCGACTCGTCGATGTCGAGCACACGCAGGAAGTCGGTGAGCTGGGTCTTGCCGTCGAAGGTGTAGGTGTTTTGGTTGAGGCGCGTGTAGAACTTCTCCTCGGTGTCATACTCGTCGTCGATGTCACCCACGATCTCCTCGAGCACATCCTCGAGGGTGACGATGCCCTGTGTGCAGCCATACTCGTCGACGATGATGGCCATGTGCATCTTCTTCTTGCGGAAGTCCTCGAGCAGGTCGTCGATCATGCGTGTCTCGGGCACAAAATAGGCCGTGCGCATGAGGTCCTGCCAGCGCCAGTTGTTGTCACGGTGTCCAATGTAGGGGAGCAGGTCCTTGGCATAGAGGATGCCCTTGATGTTGTGGGGGGTCTCGTCATAGACCGGCATGCGCGAGTAGCCGGTGTCGATGACCGTCTTCACCACCTCGTCAAACGTGGACTCATAGTCAATGTCGACCACGTCGATGCGCGGGCGCATGATCTCGGTCACCGTCTTGTTGCCGAAGGACAGGATGCCCTCGAGCAGTTCTTTCTCGTCCTCGTTCTTCACGTCGCTGGCCTCGAGGGCGCGCGACAGGTCATCGGTCGAGATCTCCTCGGCCTGCTTAGTCACCACCTTGCCCACGATGCCGGTGCCCTTGACCATGAGGGCCGAGATGGGGGTGAACAGCTTGACCATGAGGACGAGCGGAGCCGACACCATCTGGGCGAAGCGCACGTTGTGGTTGGTGGCATAGAGCTTGGGAATTACCTCGCCAAAGAGCAGGATGAGGAACGTCATGAACACGGTGTTGACGATGAAACCGAGCACGCTGTTGTCAATCTTCATGATGCTCCCAAGGCCATAATACATGGTCACGACAATCATGACGTTAACCAGATTGTTACCTATCAGGATTGTTGCCAGCAGCTTGTCGGGCTTGCTGAGCAGGCGCGTGATGCGCTCGCGCTGCGAGTCGCTCACGATGCTGGATATCTGTTCCTTGGTAAGGGAGAAAAAAGCTATCTCCGAGCCCGAGTTGAATGCCGACAAAAACAGTCCCATCAATGAGACCATCAGGGCAATGATGCTGCCGGTGGTTGGAGTATTAAATGATATAGGTGTCTGTGATGCCAGTGTCAAGAAATCTGGCAATAATAATAAGCACGACGATAAAGGGTCAGGGTCCAATGTATTGTATTTAAATTCAACAAACCTGCTCCTTGACGGGCAACACGCCACGCCCCAAAAACGGAGCAAGGAAGACGCATCGCGCATCTTCCTTGCAAAGTTACGAATTATCCGTGAATTAGCAATAACTTCCACCCATGTTTTTTAGGGCAGGACAAAAGAGCCGCCCATGACCGGGGCTTATATGACCGTGGGCGGCACTGTGCCTTGTTATCGCACGATAAGTTTCATGCCGTTGTGGATGTAGACTCCGGCAGGAGCTTTCTTGATGTCAACCTCCTGTCCCTGCAGGTTGTAGTACTTGTTGTCAACGGGCTTGCTGTCGGCCTTCACGTCCTTGATTGCATCCCAAACGTTGGGTACATACCGTGGCGACTTGTAGATGATATTGCCATCGGCATCCAGCACGTGGCTCAGCCCTGCGTAGGCATAATACATACATGTGGGCAAATCCTCGCTGGGGGCAAGAATGACGCCTACGCCTGTGGCAGGACCTATTGATTCAATCGTTCCAAATGTAAACATCTGGTAATCTAACCGATATTCACCCATATACTTGTTGCACGCCACACCGGCGACGTCAACCTGCTCGACTTCAAGGTTACCTTTCCTTGCCTCGGCACGCATCGAGGCATAGTTGGCTATAAGTAGCTCGTTGTTGATGCCAGGCTTGTCGGTCTCCCCATCAAACAGATACACCCTCATGTCCTTAGCGCGCACCAGTGCACACTCTTGCCAACCTGTCGGGTGCCCGCCTTGAGAAGCATTTGCCTTATACGACTTTTCGCTATAACTCAAACCACCACAGCCGAAGGTCTTCTTGGCAGCCTTCTGCTCGTCCTCATACTTCACTAAGCATTTCTTGTAGGTAACTCCATTGACTACCGTGTCGCCCCTGAAGCGATAGCAAAAGTAATAAGAGTAACCCCACATGTCCTCATTGTCGGTTTCCTCGGGACTGTCACCGAGCTGGACAAACCGGTTGACCCACGTGCGGTCCTCGCGCACCAGCGGCGGGAATGTGTTGAGCTCGTGGTGACCCAGAGCGTTCACGTAATCAGTGGCATCGACTTGAAAGCTATAAGTATCCCAACTTGATCTTTTTTCCTTTGCGTTAAAACATTCAAAACGCAGCTCGTCAAACTGGCTGTCTTGCCATTTCACGGGAATGTGGCAACGCACGAGGTCGCCATGAAAGCGTTCCTGCAACTCGTAACAGCCGTTGTCCTCGCCCACGCCCTCGAGCAACGCGCGCACCGTGTTGCCATCGCTGTCGCTGACCGATATGATTTTGTTGGTTGAGTGGCCATAGTAAAAAGAGTCGGTCACTTCACCCTGGGTGTAGTCATAAATCAACCTTTCATCGGTATCATTGGCTACAAAATAACTGTAGGGACTATCGGCACCCAGCGTCTTGCTCTCGGCAATGACTTCGGCAGTAAAGCGAGCATAAGTTTTTTGCTCACTGTCGCGCACCAGCGCCATGGGCACCAAGCCTTGCTCCACAAGCGACCCCGCATGAACGGGCTCGTCATATTTTACAAAGCATTTCTTGTAGGTTACACCGTCCAGAGTCGAGTCGCCCTTAAAGTAGAGTTTGTAACAGTGGTCTTGCTTAATTCCATCATTCACGAGCAAGTGATGATAGGTCCAAGTCGCATTCTCACGGGCAATGGGCATGTAAGCCGCACTTGCGGTCGATGCTAATGCTGCTGCACATAATAATGTAATAGCTAAACCTTTCATAATAATTGCAATTTAGTGATTTATTGCGACAAAATTACAATAAATTATTGAAAACAACAAGCAAAAAATGTGCATTCTTTTAGGGGGGGGTAAATAATTGATAATCAATGCATTATACTTGTAATTGTTTTTGTGTTTTTTCTCTTTTTGCTCTTGTGTGTTTTGTTGTAACTATCGGCCAATGGAATTCTCCGTGTTGATCTCACTGATCTCGCAGATTATAATTTTAAAATAAGGAGGGACGGAAAGAAATTATCTGAAATTATAAGAAATCTTTTGCATGGTCAGTGACGCCAAACTAAAAATGATTTATCCTAATTTCGAGTAATTTCTTTCCGTACCCTACGGAATTATTCTGATTATTTTAATTTCTGGAGGACGTTCCATCCAGTTCACCTACACACGTATTGCCGTATAGTTACTTTTCCTTACTCGTCGGGGAGGAAGAGGGGATCCTCGGCGGTGAGCATGGTGGGCTTTTGCTCGTATTCCTTGAGGAGCTGGGCGGGGACGTACTGCTTGTCGACAACGAGGCGGAACATGTACTCGTTGAACCACTCGTTGGTCATCAGCATGTAGCCCTTGTCACAGCTCTCGGCGCTCCACGAGTTCTCCACTTTCCACTTCACGGGGTTGCCCTGAGCGTCCAGGTCAACGGCGGTGAGGGTCATGGCGTGGGTCGAACCGCTGTCAAAGGTCATGATGCGCTCGGCCTTGTTCATGCCGAAGGTGGTGCCCATCAGCGACTCGTAGTCGTAGAGGTTGGCGTCGCAGATGCCTGCCTTGCGGTCGCTCTGCTTGCCCACGTCGTAGCTCGAGTAGAGCTTACGGCCGTCCTTGAGCGAAGCGATGGCGAGCTGTGCTATCTCCTCCATGGGCAGGTTGAGGTATTTCCAGTTAGTTCCGTCCTGGGCGTGGCGGTCGAGGTCCACTTCATAGGTTTTGTGGTAAGGGTGACGCGGGTCGTTCATCACCATGATGAATGTGCCGCCTATGGGACCGCCCACTACCTCGCGGTAGAACTCCTGCGGGGTGTAGGTGCGAGTCTCGCCTGTGGGGTTACCTTTCTTGTCGGTGAAGGTGTAAGTGAACGACTTCACGGGCTCGCCCAGTGTGAGACACAGCATGTTGTAGATGGTTGAGAGCATCTGGGTCTTGCGGGCCTCGATGTCGGCCTTCTTGGCTTTGCTGGCAACCATCTTGCGCAGCTCCAGTCCCTGCTCACGCAGTTTGCTCTTGACAAGGCGTGTCATGCGGTTGGTGTTCTCAGCCGAGTAGGTCTCGGGCATCACGCTCATGGGCACCAGTCCGTACTTGTCGGCCAGGTCGGCCACACCGCAGAAAGTGCCGCCGTCGTTCACGGGACTCTGAAACAGGTACTGCACCTTCTTGTCGGTGATGGGGAGCTCTGCATTGTCAATGACACTCTGCAACATGAGATTGGCCTTCTCAAGCTGGTCGTAGAAGAAAGTGTACACATGCGAGTACTCCACGCGCAGGCTGTCGCCGTGGGCACGGGCAAAGTTGGCGCGCAGCACATTGAAGCCGCTGAACATCCAGCAGCGTCCGCTCTGCTTTTGGTTGTGGATATTCTGTGCCGGAGTTTCAACCGAGAAAGTCTTGTTCATTGAGTTCTTGGCAGAAAAGTTGCGGGCCAGATCGTCGATAGAGTTGGAAGACACTGCGTTAAATAACGCCTTACTTGTGGGCTGTGCAGCAT
>JAZQPG010000032.1:0-8748 GCA_045628365.1 Sodaliphilus sp.
TTAGACCAGATGTTTGCCGACGGCTTCCTTCAGATTCCATCTCGCGATGGACACCCTTGCCTTGGGCTATGTGATTCCCGCTATCAGGGCTCACTCGGGACTTGCACCCGTTAGACAATGCTCATGCCGAGCGTACGGCAAAAAAAACGCCCCCTGAGTAGGGAGCGTTTTTTTCTTTATCGTAAGTGATAATTACTTAGCGCGAACGATAGTTACGGCACGGTCAAGAGAAGCGCACTTGGGACCGTAGTTAGTGAGGTTACCGTCGTTGATCTGAGTATCCAGACGATCAGCAGCAACACCCTTACCTACGAGAGCAGTCTTAACGCCAGCAACACGGTCCTTACGGAGACGAGTGTTGATCTTGTCGTTACCAGTGTAGTTATCAGCCCAACCAGTGAGAACGTAGTTGTTAGTCTCATCGAGCATTACGTTAGCAACAGCGTCAACAACGTTGTTCTGAACGCCTACGATCTTAGACACGTTGATGGGATAGTAGATAGTTGCGAGGGGAGCCTCAGCAACGGGAGCAGCGGGCTTCTCGGGAGTCTTAACAGCGGGAGCAGCCTTCTTGCAGTTCTTGAGTTGTTCCTCAAGGTCAGCAATCTTGCGGTCAGCAGCAGCCAGACGAGCTACGAGAGCGTCACCCTCAGCATCTGTGTACTTGTAAGTGGGGCAAACGGGAACAACGGGAGCAGTCCACTCTCTCTTGTTGAAACGGTAAGAGAGACCGAGGAGAGCTGAAGCGTACTCGTTCCAAGTGCGAACACCAAGACCGTCTACGTGCTCCTGCATCTCTTCGAAGCGGAGGTCGAGAAGCAGATTAACCTGCTCGCTCAGACGGAATGTGTTAAGTAAACCAACGCGAGCTGAGAAGTTACGTGCGTGATCTTCACCACCGCCAGCGTAAACATACTTGCCCTTAGCGTCCTTCTCATATACCCAGTGTACACCGAAACCAGTGTAGAGGTCTGCGTTGTAAACGCGGCCGGGACGATAGCCACACCACCAGTTAGTCAGGTTGATAAGAACATCACCTGATACACCGATGTTGTTGAACTGTTGCTTAACGAAACCGTTCTTTGCAGCTTCACCAGTTACACCAATCTTACCAGTTGTTAATTCACGGGGATTAGCAGCACCCTTCATCTGGTTGAACTCACCGCCTACACGGAGACCGATGATGGGAGAGAACCACTTGCCGATCTCAAGGTTACCCTTAAGACCCAGACGATCCTTGAAGTCAGCGTTCTTGTCATACTTTGACATCATAACGCCTGCACCACCAAGACCCTCAACGAACCAGTTGTCCTGGAACTTGTTGAAAGTGTAACCTTGTGAAGGATCCTCAACATAAGTTACCTCCTGTGCGCTAGCAACAGCAGGAACCATGAACATGGCGCATGCAAACGCCATCAATGTAATCTTTTTCATAGACTTACGTGTTTTGTATCTGTTAAACAATTAAAAATTTTATATATTCTTACTCAAATTATTGTGCAAATATAGCGCATTTTTTTCTATTACGTATCATTTTACATGAAAAAAATGCGTTTTTTGTTAAAAAAAACTCTTATTTAAGGATTTTCAACACCTCAGACGCAATATTTTGGGGTGTAAAACCGAATTTTTCATCAAGCACCTTGTAAGAAGCCGATGCACCAAAGTGGTCAAGACCATAGATCTTACCGCTAGGAACCACGCGACGAAGTGTCGAGGGAAGACCGGCTGTCAAACCGAAAGCAGTGACACCTTGGGGAATCACACTTTCACGATACTCTGCATCCTGGTCAAGGAACAAGCCAATCGACGGAACTGAAACGACCTGAGACTTGACTCCCTGTTCCTTGATGATTTCTGACGCAGCAACGAGTGTAGCGACTTCCGAGCCATTGCCCACGAGGATGACGTCGGGATTCTCGTCCTTGATAACAACATATCCACCTCGCTGCGCGCCCAGGGCTTCCTGATAGCGGTTACCGCTGGCTGCAGGCAGGTCGTTGATGTTCTGGCGCGACAGGATGAGGGCGGTGGGAGTCTTAGTGTTCTCCATTGCCATCTTCCATGCAACCGAAGTCTCAGCGCCATCGGCAGGACGCAGCACGAGCATACTGTTGCGACCGCTGTGATTCTTCAATTCCTCCATGAGGCGTATCTGTGCCTCTTGCTCAACGGGCTCGTGAGTGGGGCCGTCTTCACCAACACGGAACGCATCGTGGGTCCAGATGAACTTAACAGGAAGTTCCATGAGGGCCGACAGACGAACCGCAGGCTTCATGTAATCGCTGAACACGAAGAATGTACCGCATGCGGCAACAACTCCTCCATGCAGAGCCATACCATTAATAATAGATGTCATCGCGAGTTCTGACACACCTGCATGCAGGAAAGCGCCCTTGAAGTCATGACGGGCAAATGCACCTGCCTCTTTCAGGAACGCGTCGGTCTTGTCGCTGTTGGCCAGGTCGGCACTAGAGACAATCATGTTCTTGACGTTCTGAGCAAGCACCTTGAGCACTGCAGCCGACGATGCGCGTGTGGCATTGTTGGGTTTCTGCTCGATTGCGGCATAGTCAACCTCTGCCACCTTGCCGTCGATATAGTCTTGGAGCTCCTTGGCAGCTTCGGGGTTTTCCTTAGCCCAAGCCTCATGCTCGGCACGACGCTTAGCCACGATTTTGCGCAGCTCGTCAGCACGTTGAGCATACAGTTCAGCGACCTCAGGGAATACGACCCAGGGATTCTCGGGATCACCGCCCAGGTTAGCGATTGTCTTCTCGAAGCTTGCACCCGACTTGCCGATGGGGTTGCCGTGTGTGCTGCACTTGCCCTCGAAGTTAGAACCATCCTCGGTAACGCAACCACGACCCATCACGGTGTGACCCAGGATCAGAGTGGGATGCTCGGTCTCGGCTTGTGCAGCCTCGAGAGCCTGAGCCATCTCATTTGCGTTAGTTCCATCAACCTCAATAACGTTCCAGTTCCATGCGCGGTACTTGGCTGCGGTGTCCTCGTTGCTCACAGCGTCGCACTCAGTAGAAAGCTGAATCGTGTTACTGTCATAGAACATGATGAGGTTGCTCAGCCCCAGGTTGCCTGCAATGCGGGCTGCCTCTTGCGAGATACCCTCCTGCACACCGCCGTCACTGATGAAGGCGTAGGTCTTGTGAGCGATAGTCTCACCGAAACGAGCCACCAGGAAACGCTCAGCTATGGCGCATCCCACAGCCATGACGTGACCCTGTCCAAGGGGGCCGGAGGTGTTCTCCACGCCATGTTTCACATCCAGCTCGGGATGACCGGGAGTGATGCTTCCCCATGTGCGGAATGACTGGATATCCTCAAGGGTATACTTGCCTGTGAGGAAAAGTACGCTATAAAGCATGGGTGACATGTGACCGGGATCCAAGAAGAAACGGTCGCGGGCAAACCAAGTGGGATCGTCAGGATCACAAACCAGATAATTCGAATACAATGTGTTTACAAAATCGGCTCCACCCATTGCTCCTCCAGGGTGTCCGGAGTTGGCCTTCTCGACCATGCTTGCCGCCAGTATGCGAATGTTATCGGCTGCAAGCTTCATCAATTTCTCGTCTACCATATAATAGAACTAATATATATAAAAATGCTTAGATGTTAATTTTGAGTACGAAATTACTACAAAATCTGCAAACGGCAAAGAATAACCGCAAAAAACATCATCTATAACCCAAACATGACGTTTTAAAGCCACATTCCTGCCCACTTGCATGTAAAAAAGTGCCATCCGACACTCTTGACGGATGGCACATATTATTATAAGGTGTATATCACAACCTTTCCGGTATTACTCCTCAACCTTAGCGGGCTTGCTACCAACAAGCGCATAGAACAGGATGTAAGCAGCGCAAGCAGTGGGAATGACGTAGCTGATGAGGATGCCACAAGTGTCGGCAACAAATGCCTGGAGAGCAACCATGACAGCGCAGCCAAATACCATTGTCATGAAGATACCGCTGGCAGCTGCAGTGTACTTGCCAAGGCCTTCAACAGCCATGTTGAAGATACCGCCCCACATCACCGACGTGCAGAGGCCAACGAGGATAAAGGCGAATACGCCAACGGGAACCTCGGTCCAAACCATGTTAAGGTTAGCCCAGTCGATACCGGGAACCTCGACCTTGATGCTTGCGGGAGCAAACATACCGAACAGCAGCAGTGCGATTGCAACAGCGGCAACCACGCCTACCATCATGCGGCTGCTCACCTTTCCACCGATGCTGCCGCCAATGCTACGGCCAATGAACATCATGAACCAGTAAACCGAAGCAATCAGGCCGGCTACACTAGCGCTAACGCCAACCTCAGGAGTCTGCAGGTAAGACATCATATAAGTGGGAGTGCCTACCTCAACGCTCATGTACAGGAAAATAGCGAGAGCGCCAAGGGTAAAGTGGCGATACTTGAGAGCGCCGGTGATGAGGCCCATCTCCACGGGTGCCTGCTCAGGCTCTTCAATCTTAGTGAACAGCAGGATAACAAATGCAAGGACAAAGATACCGCCGGCAATCGCAAGCGCGGGAGTAGCGTCGCTGATAGCGGTTTCCTTAGTAACCTCACCGATGAGAGCACCCATCAGGATGTATACTGCAACAGCTGCCGCCGAGTTAAACGCGCCGCCAATCTGAATAAGCTGGTTACCGGTCTTGCCGCCACCACCCAGCACGTTGAGCAGGGGGTTAACAACGGTGTTGAGCATACACATGCACATACCGCTGATGAAAGCACCAACGAGATAAACCCAATAAGCGCCGTCACCACCAACCTGACCGCTCATGAACTCGAGGCCCAGGCCCACGATGCCCACAACAAGAGCAGCAAGAGCTGTCTTCTTATAGCCGAGCTTTGCGATAAGCATACCGCTGGGGATACCCATCAGCAGGTAAGCGATAAAGTTAGCGTAGTTACCGATTTGACCTGCTGTCTCCGATGCTCCAAACTGGTTTTTAACGATGGTAGCCATTGGCGAACACAGGTTTGTCACGAATGCAATCATTGCAAACAGGGCGATCATCATGATAATCGCAGCCCACTGTTTAGATTTTTGTGCCATTTTACTTAGTGTTATTTTTGTTAATAATTAGTTTTATCGGTTGTAAGATTGACTACAAAGTTAGTAAATTATTTGATAAATATGATTTTTTTGTACAAAAAAATGAGAAGTGCCGTCCTAACACTCCCCATTTATGCCATGATTTGGCACAAATTCAATACTCGCGCTGGTCTAAAACGGCGAAAGACACCCTACACCTAAGGGGGAATCCGTAACACCACATCGCAGCCGGCAGCCTATAGCATCACTCACTCAAAAAATATTTTGGGTCGTACTCGACCCCAGCTTCATGCAGCATCATCTTCAATTCATTATCAAACGATTGACCCACATGATGTGTTTTTTGATTTGCAATATAGTTTATCACAGCATCACGTTCCGCATTACAGTATGTTAATGCACAATATGACTTACCCCATCCATCAAACAAAGGAAACCAATCCCTGTGTTCGCGCATAAAATTCCCTGATGACAATTTCACTTTCTTCACAAAATCCGAGAGCGGAATTGTAGGATTTATTTCAACCAACATGTGAACGTGGTCAGGCATGGAGTTAATACGATACATATAACTGTTTGAGGCTTTAGCTATGCCCCAAATATAATTATACAAGTCACGCTCATGTTCCTCAGCAATAGCCGGTACAGAGTTTTTTGTACGCCACACTATGTGGTAAAACAACTTTATATATGCCATATTATTATATTATAGTGCGGCCCCTCCGAGGCCGATAGTATTTTATACCCATCTCCGACGGACTGCGTCCGCCGGTTACGATGCAATAAGGCGGTTCCACCGCCTACAACGCATGCACCACCTAAAACACATGCGCCACCAACAGCAAATGCTCCACCTACAACACATGCGCCACCTACAACACATGCACCACCACCAGCATTAACTAAGCCGAACACGACAAAAGACTCCCCACACCTGACGGGGAACCCGTCACACTGCATCGTAGCCGGCGGTCGCCTGACCGTCGGGACGTCGGGAGCATGCCCACCACTGGACCGGCCTCGACAGAGGCCGCACTGCATCGTAGCCGGCGGTCGCCTGACCGTCGGGACGTCGGACCGTTTAGTATTCACGGGCGCCGAAGATCGCTGTGCCTATGCGCACCAGCGTGCTGCCGTGCTGCACAGCGATGTGCCAGTCGTCGCTCATTCCCATACTTATTTCGCTGAACGTATCCACGCCAGCATACGTGCCTTCGCACAATGCATCATAGGTTTGCTTCACCTGTGCAAATTCTCTTGCTACCTGTTTCTCGTCGTCGGTAAACGTGGCCATCGCCATCAGTCCGCGCACCCTCACGTGGGTCAGTCGGTCCAGTTCTCCCCTACCCGCTGCATCAAGCAGTTCCTCGGGCGAGAATCCGCTCTTGGCCTCTTCCTGCGCAACATGCAGTTGCAGCAACACATCCACCCGCCGGTCGATGCGCGCAGCCTCTTTGTCGATGAGCCGCAGCAGTTTCACCGAGTCAACGCTCTCTATCACATTGACATGCTGGACCACCTGGCGCACCTTGTTGGTCTGCAGATGGCCTATGAAATGCCATTCAACATCCCCGGGCATAGCTGGCACCTTCACAGCCAGTTCCTGGGCGCGGCTCTCACCAAACACCCGCTGACCCGCTTCGTAGGCCTGCCTGAGTGCCTCCACGGGATGGAACTTAGAAACGGCAACGAGGCGCACACCCCCGGGGAGCTGCGCCTCAATTTCCTTTATATTCCTTGCAATGTCCACTGCTCTTTACTTTTCGCCCTCGGCAGCCTTGTCGGCCAGTGTGCGCTGCAGGTCGGCAGAGAACACGTCCATCAGGGCAGTCTCGGTTATAGAAGCGATTTCATAGTCGGCCATAGTGTCCTTCATACCCTCCATGAACACCTTGAGTGCATGGCTGAACTCGCTGGCCTGTACTAGCTGGAAGCTTGCGGTCTTTTTCTCGACTGCGGTCTTCTCGTCAATGGTGATGAAGTTGGTCTTCACCTTATACCACTTGTCGCCGGTCTGATCATAGAAAATATCGCTGAGGTTCATTCTTCTCACTGCTGTTACTGTAAACTCGCCCGAGATGTAGGGTTGCATTTCCTCAGTGATGCGTGCTTCGGCCTCGGTAAAAGATAATGCGTCTACCAGATAGGGCTCGGTAACAGTCTTGAGTACACCTGTTTCCATCATCCTATCATACTTCACTTTGCATTCAAACCATTGTGACATAATTCAATTCTTTTTTATTGTTCTACTTATGTGTATTTTTTCGTTGTGCAAAATTAATAAATTTCGCCCAATTCTGTATTAAATATTCTTGATTTTTTCTACTGCGGCGTTATACTCGGCCACCAGTTCGTCAAAGACCTCCTGTACCTTTTGCACGCCCTTACCCTTGAGCAGAGCCGATGTCTGGCCAATCTCGAGTTCTCCGGTTTCCACGTCGCCCTCAAAGATGCCGCGGCGACTCGCACCGGTGCCAATGATCTCGAGCAGTTTCTCGGGGCTGGCGCCTTCGTTCTCGGCAGTCTCGATAGCAGTGTAGAATCCGCCCTTCACGAGGCGTGTGGGCGACAGCTTGCGCAGCAGCAGCTTGGTATCTCCTTCATTAAGGTCGAGGCAGCGCTGTTTGAATGCATCACTGGCACTGCTCTCCTCGGTGAGCGCAAAGCGGGTACCTATCTGCACTCCCTCGGCGCCGAGCACCTTGGTGGCAAGGATAGCCTCGCCTGTCGCGATGCCGCCGGCAGCGATCAGGGGCAAGGTTGTCGCCTTGCGGGCTGCGGGGATGAGGCACATGGTGGTAGTCTCCTCGCGTCCGTTGTGGCCGCCAGCCTCAAAGCCCTCGGCACCGACAGCGTCAACGCCAGCCTGCTCACACTTCACGGCAAAGGCCGACGACGCTACAACGTGTGCTACCTTCACGCCATGCTCGTGCAGGAACGGGGTCCATTTCTTGGGACTGCCTGCGCTAGTGAACACCACAGGAACTTTCTCCTCCACGATGATATCCATCAAGCGTTCTATCTGGGGATACATCAGCGGCACGTTCACGCCGTAGGGCTTGCCCTGCGTGGCAGCCTTACACTTGCGTATGTGCTCCTGCAGCACCTCGGGGGTCATCGAGCCGGCACCTATAAGGCCCAGGCCACCTGCGTTGCTCACTGCTGCCGCGAGTCTCCAACCGCTGCACCACACCATACCGCCGGCAATGACGGGATATTCTATACCGAACAGTTCAGTAATTCTTCCTTTCATCATTTCTATATCTGTTGTTATTATTAATCCGTGTTTGATTTATCAGTTTACAAAGGTAATGAATATCTCGGACAAACACAATACCTGACACATAATAATTGCACTCTACCCCTCCACCGACTCCGACTCCGACCGACTCCGATGGCTCCCTAGTACCCTGCCAGATGGGACCCAACCGATAGAGTCCTCCACCCCATCGAGGGGTCGTCACCGCAAGTCATTGCCGTGCGATACCTTCGGCATCGATTTCGTTGTGCATTTCCTTACCCACGATGACACTACGCTATCGCTGCGTGTTATCGTGGGTTATCAAGGTGCGATGCCTCCGGCATCTCCCCCCCCACCCGTGGCTGCATGCTATCAGGATACCACGCCGCTGCGGGCGCGAGCACTCCGTGCCCGC
>JAZQPG010000033.1:0-15434 GCA_045628365.1 Sodaliphilus sp.
TGCCCATGCATCCTGGACCTAAGGACGCTAACGGCAATCCAGGACCCGATGAGATAGACCAGGAGCAGGTCAACCGCCTGGTCAAGTATGCTCTGGACCATGGCGTCAACTACTTTGACACGTCGCCTGCCTACTGCAAGGGAAAGAGCGAACATGCCACCGGCATAGCACTCGCCCGACACAAGCGCGACGAGTTCCTCATCGCCACCAAGCTCTCCAACTTCGCCCCCGAGACATGGACCCACGAGGCGGGTGTGGAGATGTTCCAGAACTCGCTCAAGGAACTGCAGGTCGACTATATCGACTACCTGCTGCTCCACGCCGTGGGAGGCGGCGAGGACAAGGACGACGCGATGAAGACGTTTAACGCACGATACATCGACAACGGCATCCTCGACTACCTGCTCGAGCAACGCGAGAAGGGCGTGATCAAGCACCTGGGATTCTCTTACCACGGCCACATCGAGATCTTCGACTACCTGCTCACGCAGCACGACAAGTACCACTGGGACTTTGTCCAGATTCAGCTCAACTACTTCGACTGGAAGAATGCCGCCGAGAACGACGAGGACAACGCCGAGTACCTCTACAACGAGCTCGTGAAGCGCAACATCCCCGCCATCATCATGGAGCCCCTCCTGGGCGGACGACTGGCCAAGCTGCCCGACCCCCTTGCACGCAAGCTGCTGCAGCGCGACCCCGAGAGCTCAGTGGCCTCGTGGGCGTTCCGCTATGCCGGCACCCGTCCCGGCGTGCTCACCGTGCTCTCGGGCATGACATTCATGGAGCACCTTAAGGACAACCTCAGGACCTACTGCCCGCTCAAGCCGCTCAGCGACGCCGAGCTCAAGATGCTCGAGGACCTGGGCACCGAGATGGCAAGCTACAAGACCGTGCCGTGCACGGCCTGCAAGTACTGCATGCCCTGCCCCTACGGCATCAACATTCCCGCCATCTTCACCCACTACAACAAGTGCGTGAGCGAGGGCAACGCGCCGCACGACAACACATCGCCCACCTATGCCCAGCAGCGCCGCGCCTTCCTCGTGGGATATGACCGCTCGGTACCCAAGCTGCGCCAGGCCGACCACTGCATAGGCTGCGGCCAGTGCGCCCCCCATTGCCCACAGCGCATCGAGATTCCCCGCGAGCTGCAGCGCATCAGCGACTACGTGGAGCAGCTCCGCCGACAGAGCTAAACCCTGCATCCCCAGCGGCTCACTTACACCATGGTGGCGCCATGCGACAGACAAACAAATGTCCCATCGCATGGCGCCACCACGTCTATCAGCCAAACCTCGTTTCCGGGGTCGTTTATCTATCTTATTTTAACCCAGACAAGCCAGTAAGACTTTATCATTGTCTTCACGAAAGGTATCATTGGGATAAAAAAACAAACTTTTGTTTATAGCACTGATTATCAACCAATAACAATTGCCACAATTCTCAAAAGCCGCATACCCGAGAACAGATTAGGATGCGTGGGGAGCTAGCAGCTGCGATGCCCTGGCCTTGAGCCTGTTCTTCACCCAGATGGACACGAGCAGCATCACTACCACAAGGGCCACGGTGACGAACATCAGCAGGGCAACACGCAGCCAGCTGTCGGGGGGTAGGATACGGAACAGAATGCCCTCGGTGACCACAAGCATCTTAGCGTGCAGGGCGTAGATCAGCAACGACTCGCGGCCAAACGTCGTGAAGAATTTGCTCTTAGCTATCCATTTAGAGATTTGGATAGTGAAGCATGTGCCGCTAAGCGCTAGGACAAAATGGATGGGGATTTCCCAGTATGAGGTGATGCCGATGTAATAGGTAAGCGTGGGGAACTCCACGTCAAGGAACGACAACGGAAGCACAATCAACGCAAACAGGATGCCCACCGGCATGCACCACCGGCTCTCAAACCAGTTGTGCTGCCTGAACGCACGGCCCACGCTCAGGAACGGCAGCAGATACATGGCATGGAACACATACCACACGTTGGCCTCGGGCCTGAGGTGATGGGCGTCGCTGGCCACAACACCATGATAGGCATCAAAGATATACACCGCCACACACATCACCACGAGCGACACCAGGAAGATGTACCGGTTCCTGACGCCCTGCTTGTGCAGCGCGTAGTAGAAGAACTTAGACAGGAACAGCGCGCCCAGGAACCAATAGCAGTTGCCATGGGTGAAAAACGAGACAACAAGCGTGTTGACAGCAGCCATAACCCCTGCACCGTGGTTGAGCACACACGACGCCCCGGCAATGATAGCCTCATAGGCAAGTCCCACCAGGATGAGCCCCCTGAAGTTTTGCCACAGGAACTGCTTGAGCGGCTTGTCAAAGTTGGAGCAATAACCCGTGATGATGAAGAAGCACTGCATGCGGAAGCACGCAAAGAACACCGACGAATCGTTGATCTTGTCAAAGAACGGCGTGCCCACCTCGCTCAGGTCACAGCCCAGGATGGACATGTGCCTGAACACGAGCATCAGCATCAACACGCCCTTGGCAATGTCGATGTACACGATTCTCTTCTTCTTAGCGGGTTGCGTTGTCATGTCCCACAAAGGTAATACATTTTTCCCAATCACGCCCCATGACCCAGCAAATTATTGCACAACACGCGCCCCCAAAAACGATGGGCCCCAAAAACGATGCCATCCTAGAACGGCATGCCGTTCGAACCGGTGGTGCGGTCAAGGTTGCGGTAGCTGATGGCCTCCATGATGTGGTGCTACAGTTCCGGGGTTGCGTTTTGCTGAAGGGCAAACATCGCTTTCTGACGCTCTATCTCGTTGCGCAGCTCTTCTTTTGAAGGCATACACAGGAGATACTTTGACATAAAGATATTTTTGGCATCGTTGAGCATAAACCGGGCGATGTCTTTGTCTGTCTCGGAACAAAGCACTATGCCTAGCGTGGGATTGTCGCTGTCGTCTTTTACAAGCTGGTCATACATGTTCACATACATTTCCATCTGGCCTATGTCGCCGTGCTCCACCTTGCCCACCTTGAGGTCTATCAGGACAAAGCATTTTAACTTATAATTGTAAAACACCAGGTCGATGTAATAGTCTTGCATCTCTGTTCTTACGAGCTTCTGACGCTCAACAAATGAGAAACCCTTGCCCAGTTCAAGCATGAAGTCTTCCAGCTTGCTAAGTATGGTTTTCTCCAATTCGGTTTCGGCGTAAGACCTACATGGCGACATGCCCAGGAACTCCGTTACCATGGGATTCTTTATAAACTCCAGCTTGTCGTTGTCAAAATCCTTGGTCAAAGCTTTCATTTCTTTAACAACGGGCTCCTTGCTCTGCGATAGCAGGAGGCGTTCGTAGTATTGTGTGGAAATGTTTCGGTTGAGCGTTGCATAGCTCCACATCTGCTCCGATGCCTCCTTGAGATACCAGTTGCGGGCGGCTTCGTCCGAGACGCTTAGTAGCCGTCGATAATGAGACCATGTCAAAATTCCACATGGCGTGTGGAATATTTCGGGAAAGACAATATAGAATTGCCTGAAATAATACAAATTCTGTACAGAGAACCCTTTTCCAAACTCTGTCGTAAGGGCTGCCGAGAGCTGTTTAAGCAATTGCTTACCATATTCGGCACGTGCCTCGCCATGTTGCTCCTCTTCTACAATGCGCTTTCCTATTTGCCAATAGGTCTGCACCATGGTTTGGTTAATGGCGGCATATACCTGTTGCCGGCTTTGAGCCACAAGGGCTTTAATGTCGGCTATGAAGTTTTTATTTTCCGTTGATAATACTTTCTCCATGTCACAAGTGGTTTTATCGTTTAGAACGGCATGCCGTTCGAACCGGTGGTGCGGTCAAGGTTGCGGTAGCTGATGGCCTCCATGATGTGGTGCTGCTGCACACGGGGGGACGCGTCGAGGTCGGCAATGGTGCGCGCCACTTTTAAAATCCTATCGTAGGCACGCGCCGACATGCCGGTGCGGGTCATGGCGTCGCGCAGGCGCTCCAGCCCCTCGGCATCGGGCTCGGCGTGCTGGTGAATGAGCGACGGTGTCATCTGTGCATTGCAGTGTATGCCCTTGCAGTCCTTGAAACGGGCCGTTTGCAGGGCACGTGCCATCACCACGCGTTCGCGAATGGCTGCGCTAGGTTCGCCGGGGGTGGTCGACGAGATCTGGTCGAAGTCGACGGGCTGCACCTCGATGTGCAGGTCGATGCGGTCGAGCAGCGGGCCGCTTATCTTGCCCATGTAGTGCGCACGCTGGTACTCGCCGCAGATACAGGGCCTGGTGGGGTGGCCATAGTAGCCGCAGGGACACGGATTCATGCTCGCCACAAGCATGAACGACGCGGGATAGTCCACGGCATACTTGGCGCGGGATATGGAGATGTGACGGTCCTCAAGCGGCTGACGCATCACCTCAAGCACAGTCCTATTGAACTCAGGAAGCTCGTCAAGGAACAAAATTCCGTTATGGGCCAGGGAAATCTCGCCGGGGCAGGGATAGCTGCCGCCGCCCACGAGGGCCACGGGCGAAATGGTGTGGTGGGGCGAGCGGTAGGGGCGTGTGGTCATCAGGGTGGTGCCGCCGGGCAGCTTGCCTGCCACGCTGTGTATCTTTGTGGTCTCCAAGGCTTCGCCCAGGCTGAGCGGAGGCATGATCGACGGCAGGCGTTTGGCCATCATCGACTTGCCCGAACCGGGACTGCCAATGAGCAGGATGTTGTGGCCGCCGGCGCATGCCACCTCAAAGGCACGCTTAACGTTGTCCTGGCCCTTGACCTCGCTGAAGTCATAGGGGAACTGCCCCTGCGCCCGGGCAAACTCGGCACGAGTGTCGACCACAGTAGGCTCCAGCTCCATGTCTCCATTGAGAAACGCAATGACCTGCTGCAGGTTGTCCACGCCGTAGACGTTAAGGTTGTTGACCACAGCAGCCTCTAGAGCGTTGGCACGCGGCAGGATAAAACCGTCGAGGTGCATCTCGCGCGCCACAATGGCCATGGGCAGTGCGCCCTTGACATCGCGCAGCGAGCCGTCTAGCGAGAGTTCGCCCATGAGCATGTATCGGCCCAGGCGCTCGGTCGAGATCTTCTCGTCAGCAGCCAGAATGCCCACCGCGAGGGGCAGGTCATAGGCCGAGCCCTCCTTCTTGATGTCGGCGGGCGACAGGTTGATGACCACGTTCTTGTTGGGGAAGTCATATCCCGCCTGCCCTATGGCACAGCGCACACGCTCGGCGCTCTCCTTCACGGCAGTATCGGGAAGGCCCACGATTACAAACCCCGAGCCCCAGTCAACCGAAACCTCAATTTCAACCTTTATAGCGTCAATGCCCTGCACAGCAGAGCCTACAGTCTTAGCTAACATAGTCTTTACTATTAATTATCACAAAAATATAATACTTTCACAATAGTACAAAAAGCAGAACATTTATTTTATCCCTGTTATTAGTTTATTTCAGGGAGCCGGTGACGGCTGCTGCGGCTGCCTTGAGGTCCTGGCCGCGGTAGAGCTGGCGTCCCAGGGAGTCGGTGACGATGGCCATGGGCAGCACGGTGATGCGCAGCTGTTCTACCGAGGGGTCAAGCACGCTGCCGGGCGCCCAGTAGTGGGGCCAGGCGGTAGCGTCGTTGGCGAGGGTGGCTTGCCACCCTACGGTATCGGGCGAAAGGTTCACGTCGGCTACAGCCAACTGGCCGCTATGCTGCAGCTCGAGGGCCTTGATGCTCTCGATGTCGGCAGTGCGTTTCTCGTCCATGGTGTTCCACCAGTAGATGATCATGGCGCGGGCTTTGCCGGGCACGAACGGTTCAAACTCGCCGTTAGAGCTAAGCAGCGTCATCGTTTGGAGCTGTTTGTCGGGCTTGCCCATCAGCTCATGGGCCTGTTCAAGGCTGGCCACGAGCGACTCGGGACGGGCATCGGCATCGATCGACGCAAGCAGCTTGGCGCCCTTCTCGCTCACTGCCTGACTGTAGTCAACCACGACAAGCAAGGTCGACACCACGCTGGAGGGATTGTCCTTGACATACTTCTCGATGGCAGCATCGAGCTTGGAGGGATCGGGCAGGTCATAGAGCTGGGCATTTTTTTCCTCAAACTCCAGCCACTCGCTTGCAACGTCGCTTCCGCTGCACTTATAGTGGTGGGGGTTGTTGATGTCGCCAGTGACATTGAGTGTCTCGCCACCGCGGGCAGCAAGGCGGAACAGCGGTTTGTTCTGGCTGTCGAGGATGCTCACCACGGTGAGTTCGCTCGACGAGCCTTTGATCTTGAACTTGCTGTCCTGTGTGGGGATGAACGCGTCGCTCACTCCCGAGTCGCCTAGGAACACCACGTGAAGGTTCTGATTTCCCATGCCCTTGATATCGGCACTTATCTTAAAGGTGCTGCTGTCGCAGGAACCCATCACAAGGGCCACCACTGCCACAGCCATGTAAAGTATTATCTGTTTCATAACATCTGCAAAGATACGGTTTTTTAACGAAAAACGAAACGCTTCGCTTCGAAAACTAAAATGCTGGCGCATTTTCACGAAAAACGAAACGCGGCGCTTCGCTTCGCTACGAAATAAATCCCCCTCTACCCTAGCCTCTCTCCTAGTGAGCTTAGAGAACCCAGCAGCCACTATCATTCCTTGAGGCGGGAGTCGATGATGATGGTCACCGGGCCGTCATTCACAAGAGAAACCTGCATGTCAGCGCCGAAAACCCCTCGCTTGACCTCCCGGCCCACCAAGGCCTCTACATGCCCGCAGAAGGCCTCGTAGAGCGGTATGGCGAGGTCGTGGCCGGCGGCGTGGATATAGCTGGGGCGGTTCCCCTTGCGCGTGCTGGCGGTGAGGGTAAACTGGCTCACGGCCATCACCTCGCCCCCGCTGTCGATGACACTGCGGTTCATCACTCCGTTCTCATCGTTAAAGATGCGCATGGCCGCGGTCTTGGCCGCCAACCACTTGACATCGTCGATGGTGTCGCCCTGGGCAACGCCCACGAGGACCATCAGGCCGGGGCCAATGGCACTGTGCAGCGTTCCGTCGATGGTAACGCTGGCCTCTTTCACTCGTTGGATTACTAGTCTCATTTTTTATCTTTTCAGGATAAGGTTGATAATCATGTTGATATCGGTAACGTCGACAACGCTGTCGCCGCTCACGTCGGCACGGCCGCCATAAACGCCGGCTTCCACACGGCCCAGCAGCACGTCGACCATGGCATTGAGGTCGGCAATGTCAACATCGCCGTCACCGTTCACGTCGCCCGCGGTGCTCGACGGGACGTAGGGTTCGCCCACGTAGAGCTGGTAGCACGCATACCCGTTGCCCATGGTGAACTCGTAGAGGTAGCAGTGGTCGCCGTCGATGGGTTCAACCTGGAAGAAACTGCCGGTTGCCAGGTTTGACGACAGGCCTCCGTTGCCCATGTCGTCGATGTTGAGCACGTCGATCTGGTCGCTGGACATGTCGCGCACGGTGAACCCCCCGTTGTAGTTGGCCCCTGAGGGATGCACGAAGAACGTGTGTCCACCCAGGTCAAACTGCACGCCGCCCACGCTGGTGTTGCGGCTAGGGGCATAGGTGCCGCTCACTCCGGTTATATACTCGCCCTTGTCGCCGTGGTCATAGAGATAGATGCCCGAGGTGCGGCTCTGGTACACGAAGCGCGCCGTGTCGCCGTCGAGGGGCAGCACGGTGCTGGTGTTGAGGCCCGCCACGGCGAGTTCGGCGCTGGCGGTTGTTTCAACCCACTTGCCGCCGGCTATCTTCACAATGTCGACATGCTTCTGCCCCTTGGGGTAGAAATAAACATAGCCGCCATCAGCGCTCATCACGTCGCCCGAGGCGCTGATGAAGTAGGTCTGGCCGTTGTGCAGCAGCTCGAAGTCAACCGGCACGGCCGTTGTCTGCCCCTTGGGGTATATGACCAGGCGCGACGGGGTGTTGGTCATGCTGTCGGCACGAAGCACGATGTTGCCGGCACCGTCGAGGGCGATACCCGTGCCGCTAGTGCCCTGGTAGGGGTTTTCCACCCTACCCTCACGCCCGTAGCTGAGCATAGTGTGGGTCTTGGCGTCGTTGGTATAGAACACGCCGTCGATGACCACTGCCTGCATGGCGGTGTTGTAAGGGCTGCTCTTGGTGGCGCGGTTGGGGAAGTCGGCAGGCAGGTTACCCTGGGCCAGGGAATAGCTGAAGATGGTGTCGCACTTGAGCGGCAGCGGATCGGGGATGTCGTCCACGTTGCCCCAGTCGATGCTGTCGAGCTCGGCCATCCTGTCGGGCCGCAGGTAGTTGCAGGTCATCATGTACACGCCCATGTTGCCATATTTCTTATAATCGGCCTCGGTGTCAACGGTCCACACAGCCACCTTGTGGCCCAAGCGGCGGAAGATGTTGACGGTCTCGATGTCAAAGTAACCGCTCTGGATGCTGGGGTTGAGGTCGTAGTGACGGCACCAGCCGGTGTTGGCTGCCCAGTTGCTGGCACAGAGGAACTGGGCCTGGAACTGAGGATAGTTGGTCTTGACATACTCGAGCGATTTTTGCATACTGGTGAGTATCACCACTTTGTCCTCCAGGCCATGGTCGATGATTTTCTTGGCAAGGCCGGGGAAGTTGGTCATCGTGCTGCCGTTAATGCCGGTAGTGGACTTTAGCTCAATGACAGGGAACACGTTTTTCTCGACGCAAATATCAAGGTACTCGTCTATGGTACAGATGGTTCCTGTGTAGGTAACACCGCCGCGGGTCTGGGTGTAGGTCTCGGCCTTGAGTTCGGCCAGGGTGGCGTTGGCCACGGTGAGCTTTCCGCCCAGGCGGGTGGTGTTGTCGTCGTGGCTTATCACGTACTCGCCGTCCTTGGTGACGCGCACGTCACACTCCAGGCCGTCGTAGCCATACTCGTCCACGCCGTTACGAAAAGCCTCCACGGTGTTCTCCACGCCGTGGTAGCAACCGCGATGCCCCACGAACAGGGGCTTCCACGCCCATGCCTGCAAGCACACAATCGCCATCAATGCCAGTGATAAGGTCTTCTTCATTTTGCTGTAGTTTGGTTAGGTTAGTCGGTATTTGGGTTATATCTTGCTTTGATCAACGCCACTATTGCGGCTGCACGTCCTGGTGCAGGGCGTCGGCGACAAGCCGCCCCTTGGCAGGACCTATCACCGAGATGATCTCCTCGGCCGAGGCTTCCTTGACGCGCTTCAGGCTCTTGAAGTGCTTGAGCAACAGTTTCTTCGTCTTCTCCCCCACTCCCTTGATGTCATCCAGTTCGCTGTGGATCTGCGACTTGCTGCGCTGCTTGCGGTGGAAGGTGATGGCAAAGCGGTGGGCCTCGTCGCGCAGGCGCTGCACCACCTTGAGCGACTCGCTGTTCTTGTCGATGTAAAGCGGCACGCTGTCGCCGGGGAAGTAAATCTCGTCAAGGCGCTTGGCAATGCCGATGAGCGAAATCTTGCCGCGCAGCCCTATCTCGTCGAGAGCCTCCACGGCCGCGCTGAGCTGGCCCTTGCCGCCGTCGAGCACCACCAGCTGGGGCAGGCTCTCGCCCTCGTCGCGCAGACGGGTGTATCGACGCATTATCACCTCGCGCATCGAGGCGAAGTCATCGGGACCTTCAACGGTCTTGATGTTGAAGTGACGGTAGTCGCGCTTGCTGGGCTTAGCATCGCGGAACACCACACACGAAGCCACGGGCGACGAACCGCTGATGTTGGAGTTGTCAAAGCATTCCACATGGCGCGGCAGCTCCTTGAGGTGGAAGTCGCGCTGCATGGTGGTCAAGGTGCGGGTGGTGCGCTGCTCGGGGTTGAGCTTCTCCATCATCTTGAGTTTGTCGTCGCGATACTGCTCGGCATTCTTGAGCGAGATGGCTAGCAGCTTGCGCTTGTCGCCTTTCTGCGGAACGAAGAACTCCAGCCCAGAGAACTCCACGTCGGGGACGATGTTGACAAGTACCTCGCGCACGTTGTCACGCTTATAGGTTTCCTCGAAGCGTTTCCTCACCTCGCTCACCGCCATCGCCATGAGCGACTCGCTTGGAGCGTCAGCATCCACGCCCTGTAGCTTATATTCGAGCGTAATACTCTGAACCACAGAGCCGTTGCGCACATGCATATAGTTAACAAAGGCCGCGCCCTCGTCGCGCAGCAGCGTGAAGGCATCAACGTTGTGGATCGTAGGGCTGACTATAGCCGAGCGTGAGCGGTAGTTTTCTAGGAGTAAGTATTTGCGTTTCAACTCGTTAGCCTCCTCAAACTTTAACTGCATGGCCAACTTTTGCATTTCGTCCACAAGGTAATCGGCCACCATTTTGGTATCACCGTTGAGTATATGTCTCACTTCGTCGATATAGGTGCCATACTCCTCGGGGGTGACATACCCCTTACAGCAACCCATGCAGTTCTTGATATGATACTGCAGGCACAGGCGGTGCTTGTCAGTATCAATTGTTTCACGTGAAACATTATGTGTACACGTACGCAACGGGAATAGCTTGCGCAGGGTATCAACGAGCGCTTTTGCAACCTCGGTCTTGGGATAAGGGCCGTAATACTTGGCGCCGCGTTTGAGTTTTTCACGTGTAAGGAAAACCCTAGGGTACAGCTCGCGGGTGACGCATATCCACGGGTAACTCTTGTCATCCTTGAGTAGAACGTTATAGCGCGGCTGGAACTCCTTGATGAGACTATTCTCAAGATCAAGAGCCTCTTCCTCGGTATTCACAACAGTGTACTGCAGGTCACGGATATGCTTCACTAGGACACTTGTCCTGTACACCGTGTGTTCACGGTTAAAGTAGGAACTAACCCGTCGCTTCAGGTTCTTTGCCTTACCCACATAGATAATCACGCCATCTTCGTTGAAGTAGCGATAAACCCCGGGACAGTCGGGAAGCAGGCTGATCTTTAGTTTAAGTTCGTCGCGCATGTATAGAACTAAAGCGCGGATGCGGCACCACGGGGCCGCATCCACGCTTCTATGGAATTATCAAAATCAGAAATCAAACAGCGTAGTGAGCTCAACCTCCTTGGGGAAGAGGTCACGACCGCCCAACTCCTCAAGACCGCAAGTGAAGTTCACATACACCTTGCGGGGATGCATTGTCTGTACCAGCTCGAGCGCACCAAGCATGGTGCCGCCGGTAGCAAGAAGGTCGTCATGGATAAGGACAACATCGTCACTGCTGATGGCATCCTTGTGGATCTGAATAGTGTCGGTGCCATACTCCTTCTTAAAATCAACCGAGATTGTGTCAGCAGGAAGTTTACCGGGTTTGCGGATGGGCACGAAACCAGCACCTAGCTTCACAGCAACAGCGGCACCACAAATGAAGCCGCGAGACTCGATACCAACAACCTTAGTGATACCTTTGTCCTTGTAAAGCTCATAGGTTTCGTCAACGAGGATTCCGAGGGCCTCGGGATCCTTGAACACAGTTGTAAGGTCTTTAAACTGGATACCCTTGATAGGGAAATCAGGCACGTTACGAACGAGGCCTTTTACTTTTTCAATCTTAGCAATGTTCATAATATCGATATTAGTGTTTCACGTGAAACAAATTAAGTTTATCTTCCTAGTAATAATAACAATATATTGATGTCGGCAGGCGAAATACCTGGTATTCTAGACGCCTGACCAACAGTTTCAGGATCTATACGCTCTAGCTTTTGCCTAGCCTCGGTCGAAATCTGATGTATGGAGGCATAGTCAAATTTGCCTTTTATCACCAGCTTATCGAGGCGTGACAACTTGTCGGCAATCATCTCCTCACGCGCTATATATCCGTTATATTTGATTTTAATTTCGGCCGCCTCAACAACCTCGTCACGCATTTCGGCGGGAATCTCATCCACCGCCTTTTGGAGCTCAGGAATCATGCCAGCAAGCATCGTGACGGTGAGCTGGGGGCGAAGCACCAGGTCGTAAAGTTTAGCTCCCTGTTTAAGCGGTTGCAGTCCTGCAGCCTCCATCGCGGGGTTAATAAGCGACGCTTTTACCGAATAATTACGGGCAAAATCAATCAATTTTTTGATATTTTCGCGCTTAAGGCACGTAAAATCGTATCGTTCGCGAGACGCCAAACCCAAGCGGAAACTGCGCTCGGTGAGGCGCATGTCGGCATCATCCTGGCGCAGCAAGATGCGGTGCTCGGCACGTGATGTAAACATGCGGTAGGGTTCGTCAACGCCTTTTGTGACGAGATCATCGATCAAAACACCTATGTACGCTTCGTTGCGGGCAAGCGTGAACGGTTCACCGCCAACAGCATTCTGATGAGCGTTAATTCCGGCCACTAAGCCCTGCCCTGCCGCTTCCTCATAGCCTGTTGTACCGTTGACCTGACCCGCAAAAAACAGGTTTTTCACGTGTTTTGTCTCGAGGGTATGGGTTAACTGTGTTGGGTCAAAAAAGTCATATTCAATGGCATATCCCGGACGGTAAAGCTGCACATTTTCCAGCGCAGGGATATGGGATAAAGCCTCCATCTGGATGCGCCAAGGCAACGACGACGAGAACCCGTTAAGGTACATCTCGTGGGTGTTTTCGCCCTCGGGCTCAACAAAAAGCTGATGGGAATCTTTGTCGGCAAAAGTGACGATCTTAGTCTCAATACTAGGACAATAACGAGGGCCAATACTCTGAATTTGACCATTATAGAGTGGTGATTCAGGTAAACCTTCGCGCAACACCTGATGCACTTTTTCGTTAGTATAAACAATCCAGCACGAACGCTGTTTTAGCTTGCTTTTAACTCCAGGCAAGTAAGAGAAATGATGAAAATCGGTATCGCCCTTTTGCTCCTCGGCCTTAGAGAAATCAATTGTGCGCTCGTCAAGTCGAGCCGGAGTGCCGGTTTTCATGCGGTCGGTCGTGAATCCAAGTTCGCGGAGCTGCTCGGTGATGCCATGGGCAGCGGGTTCCGATACTCGCCCACCTTCCTGTTTCACCGGCCCAACATGCATCAACCCGTTGAGGAATGTTCCGGCCGTGAGTACCACGCACCGGGCCGAGAACTCAACCCCCATCACCGTGGTCACACCCTGCACTACCCCACCCTCTATCTTGAGCGAAGCGACAGAGTCCTGCCACATGTATAAATTAGGTGTGTTCTCGAGGACTTCGCGCCACTGAGTCGAGAACTGCATGCGGTCGCACTGCGCACGCGGGCTCCACATCGCCGGACCCTTGCTGCGGTTCAACATCCTGAACTGGATGCTACTGCGGTCGGTAACAATGCCCATATAGCCACCAAGAGCATCTATCTCCCTGACTATCTGACCTTTAGCAATACCACCCACAGCAGGATTGCAACTCATCTGAGCTATCTTGTTCATATCCATGGTGATAAGCAGCGTGGTAGAACCCAGGCGCGCGGCAGCACTAGCCGCCTCACATCCTGCATGTCCAGCCCCGATCACTATCACGTCATAGTCCAGTCTCATCGTCTTTTCAAGTTAAGGTTGTTACACATCGAGCATTTCCAGGGCAGCATTCTCATGAGATTCCATGATCTCACGCTCACCCGGACCCTTGTCATTGATGCCACACAAATGGAGCAATCCGTGAACCACTACCCTATTGAGTTCATCGTCATAAGTGCGGCCAAAAAGTTCGGCATTGGTCCTCACCGTGTCGAGGCTGATGACCATGTCGCCCGCAACCCTGCGGCGGTTACTATAATCAAAGGTAATGATATCGGTGTAATAGTCGTGGTTAAGAAACTTGCGATTGGTCTCGAGAATATACTCGTCGTCACAAAATATATAGGTCAGTCGACCCACGGCCTTGCCATGGGACTGCGCAACCTTCACCAGCCAGGCCCCTACCCTATCCAGGTCGAGCCCGGGCATCTCCACGTTTTGAGTATGAAAAGTAATTTGCTCCATCTGTTTCAACTAACATACAAAGTTAATGATTTTTCGTCAATTTAACCATAGTGAGACCTAAAACTTTTATTTAAAGATTTTTTTGAAAGAAAACGCAAAACAAATAAATCTTAGTTTACATTCTGTTCATCAGTGTTTTAACCTCAAAATAACCCTCTGAGATTAAAAAATTTGGACCATCACCGCACTGTTGTCCATGAAAATTTAAAGGAAAATGCAAATATTTGGCACGGAGTTTGCAAATATGAGTTAAAATACTTAATTTTAGCAAAATTTTAAAATCACACAACTATGGTAGATTATTTCCTCTCTAACCTGTGGCAACTGTGGGCACTCGTATGCATCCTGTGTCTAATACTCGAACTTTCCTCGGGAGACTTCTTCATCATGTGTTTCTCGATAGGTGCCCTCGTCGCAGCATGCATCGCCCCCGTCACCACTGGCACCGTGCAACTCATCGTGTTCTCCGTCATCTCGATCTTGTCACTACTCTTCGTGAGACCCGTCGCACTGAAGTACCTCCACAAACCCGCGGACGAACGAACCAGTAACATCGACGCCATCATCGGCCGAACCGGACGAGTGAGTGAAACCATCGAACGCAACGGACATGGGCGCGTGGCTATTGACGGTGATGACTGGAAAGCAGTCTCGGTCGACGGCGAAGAAATCGCTAAAGGCGAACTTGTGGAGGTTATAAGCATCGAGAGTATCATCATCACAGTACAACGAAAATTCTAAAAATATAATATTTAATATTTACAATAACCTTTTATCATTATGGAAGAATTAGGAATCGGAACTTACGTGCTTATTGCTATCGTATTGCTCGCAATTGTTTTAGTAAAAAAGAGCCTCGTGATTATCGCGCAAAGCGAAACACGCATCATCGAACGACTGGGTAAATACTATGCAACGCTCAAGCCTGGCATCAACGTGATCATCCCCTTTGTGGATCGCGCAAAGACCATGATCACCATGACCAACGGACAGTATCACTACACCAGTTCGATCGACCTCAGGGAGCAAGTCTATGACTTCGACAAGCAGAACGTGATCACAAAGGATAACGTCCAGACCCAAATCAACGCCCTGCTATACTTCCAAATCGTGGACCCCTTCAAGGCTGTATACGAGATCAACAACCTGCCCAACGCGATCGAGAAACTCACCCAGACCACACTGCGTAACATCATCGGCGAGCTCGAACTCGACGAGACCCTCACCTCACGCGACACTATCAACACCAAGCTGCGCGCAGTGCTCGATGACGCAACCAACAAATGGGGCATCAAGGTAAACCGTGTTGAGTTACAAGATATTACACCTCCGCAAAGCGTACTCCAGGCAATGGAGAAGCAGATGCAGGCCGAGCGCAACAAGCGTGCAACCATCCTCACCAGCGAGGGTCAGAAAGCTGCTGCAATCCTCCAGTCGGAAGGTCAAAAGACAGCTCGCATCAATCAGGCAGAGGCCGACAAACAGACCGAGATCTTGCGTGCCGAGGGTGAAGCACAAGCACGCATTCGCCGCGCCGAGGCCGAGGCAATCGCCATCGACAAGATTAC
>JAZQPG010000034.1:0-12734 GCA_045628365.1 Sodaliphilus sp.
GTACCACGGGCTGCGCGTGAGGCCATATTCCTTGTGGACGATGGTTGCTGCCATGAAAGCAGTGGCGGTGTGGCCCGAGGGGAACGAGTGGCGGTCGGTGCCGTCGGGGCGCATTTCCTTGACCGTATGTTTCATGCCCTCGGCAATGCCCACCATGGTTGCCAGCGAGAGCGCGTTGCTCACGACGAAGCGCGGCCAGTTGCTGCGTCCCTCCACGCCGCCTATCTTCATGCCCCATGCCGCAGCGAGGGGGGCATACTGGATGAAGTCGTCAAGGCGCTTGCGGGGCGACGGGTCAAAGTCAACGCCGGCGCTGCGCGGGTCGCCATTGCCGGCCTTGGCGATGAAACCGCCTGCGAGAAGCGCGACGGGGGCAAACGAGAACTCCTTGGCCGGGGTGTAGTAGCCATACCGGGGGCTGATGCGGTCCATGTAGTTGCCGCCAGTGAATGTAGTTGCCGCTGCTGCCGGGGCTTCGAGCTCCAGCGGGGCAATGGGGAGCGACACGCCGGCATCCTCGGGATCAGGCCCGGCCGGCTGCTCGGGCCTCGCGTCAGCGGCAGGGGAGATTACCAGGTTGGCCGCGGGAACCGGCCCGGCCGGCTGCTGCGCCAGCGCGGCACACCACATCATCGTCATTATAACCGCTGTAATGAAGTATTTGTGTTGAGTCATTTCTTTGGAAAAAAGCAAGAGGAGTTTTGAAAAACATTGCAAAATTACGTGTTTTTTGCCATATATGAAACAAGTGCCACGGGTTGGACGTGAAAAGATGTCAAAAAACTGCGGTCGTGACAACAAAATGTTGTATCTTTGCGTTGAATAGTAGATAAAACTTATAAACCCACCAGCATAGATAGATTATGAGCAAAGAACTTATACTCTGGGCCGATGACGAGATTGACCTGCTGCGGCCCCACATCCTGTTCCTCCAGAACAAGGGATATGAGATCGAGACCGTGACCAACGGGCGCGATGCGCTCGACGCCATGGCCAAGCAGAACTTCAACCTCATCATCCTCGACGAGAACATGCCCGGCATCAGCGGCCTCGAGGCTCTGCAGGAAATCAAGATACGCCAGCCCAACGTGCCGGTGATCATGATCACCAAGAGCGAGGAGGAAAACATCATGAACCAGGCCATTGGCAGCGAGATCGCCGACTACCTGATCAAGCCCGTGAACCCCATGCAGATACTGCTGTCGATCAAAAAGAACCTGCACAGCGTGGACCTCGTGGAGCAAAAGGTGACCGACGACTACCGCCAGCAGTTCATGAACATCAGCCAGCAGATCGATGCCGCCAGCTCGATCAACGACTGGTATGAGATCTACAACATGCTGGTGCGCTGGGAACTGTCGATATCCAGCGCCGGGTCCAACATGGAGGACCTGCTGCTCAACCAGAAGAACGACGCCAACAACGCCTTCGGCAAGTTTGTCAAGCGCAACTACGAGGACTGGATGACCAGCGACGACCACCCGCTGCGCAGCGACGAGGTGTTCAAGACCGCCGTGATGCCGCTGCTCGACAAGGGCGAGAAGGTGTGCTTCGTGGTCATCGACAACTTCAGGCTCGACCAGTGGAAGACCATCAGCCCGCTGCTGAGCGACAGCTTCAACGTGGACAACGAGCAGCTCTACACCACCATCCTGCCCACCGCCACCCAGTATGCCCGCAACGCCATCTTCTCGGGCCTCATGCCCGTGGACATCGAGCGCCTGTTCCCCGACCTGTGGGTCGACGAGGACAGCGAGGAGGGCAAGAACGTGAACGAGGCGCCGCTCATCCAGACCATCCTGGACCGCTACCGCCGCAAGGTGCATTTCTCTTACAACAAGGTGAACGACAGCACCGCCGGCGAGCGCCTGCTCAAGAACTTCAAGTCGCTGTCGAGCTTCCAGCTCAACGTGCTGGTGCTCAACTTTGTTGACATGCTGTCCCACGCCCGCACCGAGTCGCGCATGATACGCGAGCTGGCCAACACCGACGGCGCCTACCGCTCCTTGACCGAGTCGTGGTTCCGCAACAGCTATGCCCTGGAGCTGTTCCGCCTCATGGCACGCGAGGGCTACAAGGTGGTGCTCACCACCGACCACGGCACCGTGCGCGTGAACAACGCCATCAAGGTGATAGGCGAGAAGAACACTAACACCAACCTGCGCTACAAGCTGGGCCGCAACCTCAACTACAACCCCAAGCAGGTGTTCGAGATCAAGCAGCCGCGCCGCTACGGCCTGCCGTCGCCAAACGTGTCGACGACCTACATCTTTGCCGCCGGGCGCGACTTCTTTGCCTACCCCAATAACTACAACTACTACGTGCAGTACTATGCCGACACGTTCCAGCACGGTGGCATCTCGATGGAGGAGATGCTGGTGCCGCTGGTGACCCTGTCGCCACGGTAATGTAACCGATTGACTAAGGCAAGCCGGCATTTTCTCCCCCGAGCGCTTGCACATGTGGGCGCGGGGGGCTAACTTTGCAAGAGAGAACGAAATTTTTTACAGAAACAGAAATACAAAACACTAAGAAACAGATATGAAACTAGACGGACGCAGAGAGAGCAGTAACGTAGAGGACCGCCGCGGCATGGGCGGCAAGACCAAGGCCGGCATAGGCGGCATAGGCGGTATCATCATCGCGCTCATCATTGCCTTCCTGGGCGGTGGTGACCTGGGCGACGTGATGCAGCAAGTGGGCGGCGTGGCCATGGAACAGCAGGTTCCCGGTGGCGAACAGCATGAGTTCACGCCCGAGGAAGAAGAACTGGCAGCCTTCAGCCGCAAGATCCTGGCAGGCACCGAGGACGTGTGGACCAAGATATTTGAAGACGAGGGCTGGGGCGTGTACAAGGCTCCCAAGATGGTGCTCTACACCGGCAGCACCAGCACTGCCTGCGGTCAGGGCCAGGCCCAGATGGGTCCGTTCTACTGCTCGGGCGACCAGACACTCTACATCGACCTGTCATTCTTCAGCGAGATGCGCCAGACACTGGGTGCCGACGGCGACTTCGCCTATGCCTATGTCATTGCCCACGAGGTGGGACACCACGTGGAATACCTCACGGGCTCGCTCGTGAAGGCCCACAACCAGATGGCCCAGATGAACAAGGTCGACGCTAACCGCGTGAGCGTGCGCCTCGAGCTGCTCGCAGACTTCTATGCCGGCGTGTGGGCTCATCATGACAACAAGCTCTTCGGGTCGCTCGAGGAAGGCGACCTGGAAGAGGCCATCACCTGCGCCCAGAAGATTGGCGACGACTATTTGCAGAAGAAGGCCCAGGGCTATGACATGCCCGAGAGCTTCACCCACGGCACCTCGCAGCAGCGCATGAAGTGGCTGCAGCTGGGCCTCAAGACCGGCGACGTGAACCAGGGCACCACCTTCCAGCAAAGCGACGCCACCCTGTAAACGATTATTCAACAAGATATTTGTCAGCTTCACTAACATTTTCAACAAGATGGGATTACAGCAAAACAAAATTCCAGGTATCCCCTCGGAATTAAGCGACACTGACTTGCAAAAGTTAGCAAGCAACATCTCTGATATTGTCAATCGAACAAAGCAAAACATTATTATAAATGTTAATAGTACTATTGTTGAGGCTTATTGGAACATAGGTCGATATATTGTGGAATTTGAGCAGCAAGGTGAAGCTAAAGCTCGTTATGGTTCATCGTTACTTTCTCGGTTAGGTAAGATTCTAAACGCAAAAGTAGGCAAAGGATTTGGTCATTCCAATCTGTACAACATGAGGAAATTTTACGTGACATATCCAATTTTCCAGACAGTGTCCGGAAAATTGTCTTGGTCGCATATCTGTGAACTCTTAAAGATTAACGACAAGCTTGAAAGGAGTTTTTATGAGCGTGAATGTATTGAGGGACATTGGTCGTTAAGAATGCTTCGCCGACAAATGGACAGCGGACTCTTCTTGCGGTTGGCAATGAGCAAAGACAAAGAAAGTATACTGGCATTAGCGCACAATGGTATCAAAGAGTCTGATTTGATGAAACCGGAAGATGTGGTTAGAGATACTTATCTTGTAGAGTTTCTCGGTTTAAAACCTAAACAAAGGATAAAAGAAAGCGAGCTTCAAAAACTGCTATGCGAAAACATGAAAACCTTTTTACTTGAACTGGGTAAAGGCTTTATGTTTCAACAGGAACAGTATGCCATGACAATTAATAATCGTCATTATCATGTTGACTTATTATTCTACCATCGCATATTACGATGTCATGTGCTGGTTGACCTGAAACGAGGCGAAGTTTCACATCGAGATATAGGACAAATGAATCTCTATCTCGGATATTTTGCAAAAGAGGTAATGTTTGAAGGGGAGAATCCTCCTATAGGCATACTGTTAGGTCGTTACAAGGATGATTTGATGGTAGAATATGCTACTTACGGAGTCGATACTAACCTCTTTGTATCAAAATATGAACTACTATTGCCAAACATTGAGGAGCTTAGGTCAATGGTTAGGAATATTATAGAATCTACATAATCAACAGAATCTAGTATTTTAGACTTCATTATTATGCGAGATTTGAATAACGTTATACAGATTTAAGCTACAAACTATAAATGGAAATAGAAAACGGCCATTCTTCGTTCATAAGATATATTGTGGTTTTTGCCATAGTCATGAACATGGCAACTTGTGCTTTAATGTATTTATGCGACACAGATTCCATAATAAAATCAGTTTTTCCTTTCCTTTTTATTGCTGTAATAGACATTATAACAATTCTTTTGGTTTATTTGTTTTATAAAAACCAATATTTTTCTTATGAAAGGGATTTAGCCCAAGCTATGGACAAAGGATTTCGTCGGGCTTTTAAATTTCATGGACAACAATATAATTAAATATAACAAGCATCATGGCAACAACTAAACGCAAGGCGGCACCGCGCAAGAAGGTGCTGCGCATCATCAAGGATGACCCATGGCTGGCCCCCTACGAGGCTGCTATCGACGGACGCCACAACGACGCCGTGCGCAAGATTGACGAGCTCACCGGCGGCAACTGCAAGCTCAAGGACTGGGCCAATGCCCACGACTACTACGGCCTGCACCGCATGCCCGACGGCAAGTGGGTGATGCGCGAGTGGGCACCTAACGCTACGGCTATCTACATGGTGGGCGACTTCAACCAGTGGACCGACTGCGCCCCCTTTGCCATGAAGCGCGTTGAGAACGGCAACTGGGAACTCACGCTGCCCGCCCATGCTCTTAAGCACGGCGACCTGTTCAAGCTCCACGTGCACTGGGACGGTGGCCAGGGCGAGCGCATCCCCGCTTATGCCACTCGCGTGGTACAGGACGAGGCCACCAAGATCTTCTCGGCTCAGGTGTGGGCACCCGACGAGGAATACAAGTTCAAGGTGAAGCGCTTCAAGCCCAGCACGTCGCCGCTGCTCATCTATGAGTGCCACATAGGCATGGCCCAGAACCGTGAGGGAGTGGGCACTTACGAGGAATTCCGCACCGAGATTTTGCCCCGCGTGGAGAAAGCCGGCTACAACGCCATCCAGATCATGGCAATCCAGGAGCATCCCTACTACGGGTCGTTTGGCTACCATGTGTCGAGCTTCTACGCAGCGTCGAGCCGCTTCGGTACCCCCGAGGAACTCATGCACCTCATCGACGACGCCCATGCCCGCGGCATCGCCGTGATCATGGACATCGTGCACTCACACGCCGTAAAAAACGAGATGGAGGGCCTGGGACGCTTTGACGGCAGCATCGACCAGTACTTCTACGGCGATGGCCGCCGCGAGCACCCGGCATGGGACTCGCTGTGCTTCGACTACGGCCGCAACGAGGTTCTCTACTTCCTGCTGAGCAACTGCAAGTTCTGGCTCGAGAAATATAAGTTTGACGGTTTCCGCTTCGACGGCGTCACCTCCATGCTCTACTACAGCCACGGCCTGGGACAGTCGTTCGGCGGCTATGGCGACTACTACAACGGCGGCCAGGACACTAACGCCATCACCTACCTGACGCTTGCCAACGAGGTGATACACGGCACCAACAAGAACGCTATCACCATCGCCGAGGAAATGAGCGGAATGCCCGGTCTGGCGCGCAAGTTCAAGGACGGAGGCATGGGATTTGACTACCGCATGGCGATGGGCATCCCCGACTACTGGATCAAGACCATCAAGGAGCGCAAGGACGAGGACTGGAAGCCCGGATCAATATTCTGGGAACTCACCAACCGCCGCGCCGACGAGAAGACCATCTCCTACGCCGAGAGCCACGACCAGGCGCTGGTGGGCGACAAGACCATCATCTTCCGCCTCATCGACAAAGAGATGTACTGGCACATGATGGACGGCGACGACGACGGCACCGTGGCACGCGGCATGGCGCTGCACAAGATGATACGCCTCGTCACTGCATCGACCATCAACGGCGGCTACCTTAACTTCATGGGTAACGAGTGGGGCCATCCCGAGTGGATTGACTTCCCGCGCGAGGGCAACGGCTGGAGCCACAAGTATGCCCGCCGCCAGTGGGACTTGCTCGACCGCGATGACCTCAAGTACAAGTACCTGGCGGCATGGGATCGCGACGTGATGCACCTGCTGGCAGGCACCGAGGGCTTTGAATCGCGCGAGGTGAAGAAGCTGTGGGACAACGACGGCGACCAGGTTCTCGCGTTCATGCGCGGCGATCTCGTGTTCGTGTTCAACTTCCACCCGTTCAAGTCGTTCAGCGACTACGGTATGCTGGCTCCCGAGGGCGAGTACGAGCCGTTGTTCAACAGCGACGAGGCGCAGTATGGCGGCTGGGGCAACATCCAGGAAGATGCCAACCACCTCACCGAGCACGACCCCCTCTATGCCGCTGCCCACCTGGGCTGGCTCAAGCTCTACCTTCCCGCCCGCACCGCCATGGTCCTCCGCATGAAATGACCTCCATCATCCCATAAACCGGATTTCCCGGGCATTCCGGGTCCTCCGGCTACATCAAGGGCAGCGACGTTGAAATCGCTGCCCTTGATGTGTCGTTAGCTGGATAATTTATGGCTGATCATGTCTGCCGAGCTGTCGTTTATCTTGTAGCGTGCGAAGTAGGCGGTCCGGATAAACTGCTGGAACATAGAATATAAAACGGGGTGATTGTAGAGCAGTTTGAATACCCTGACGTCTTTGTCCTGGTACAGGTGGGAGGTCCCTATCGCTGCGCACTGGGCAAAGATTTTACGGATCTCTTTAAAGGAATACGGGGTGCACAGGATGCGGTTGAACAGCACCCGGTACTTGTGGGTGAAGTTGCGCTTCACCGGGTCGCATCCGGCATAGATGGGTACATATTCCTTGAGCCGACGGTTAACAACAATCAGGTCGTCAATCGTTTTCTTCACGAGGTCCACATTGCGCGAGTGTTCCATGCTTTGAGGGTTGGACCTGTAAGAGTAGATCTTGTCGCTGCTCACAAGCAAAGTCGCGTCATGACGCAATGCGTCCCATGTAAACGCGGTGTCCTCGCCATAGGAGATCGCAGGGAATTTCAGTCCGTTATCTTCAATAAAAGAGCGTTTGAAGAGTTTTATCCACACCATCACTTTCATATAATTTTTCTCAATGTACCCTCTTATGTTCCCCACATAGTCTATGGTGCCCGCAACCATCGATTCGCCAAAAGCGCCATCCTTAACCATGTCAATGGCAATGATGTCGGTATCATGCGGCATCAAGTTATCTATGATGTGCCGGTAACTACCATCAAGCACGAAATCATCGGCGTCAACAAAGTGGATATACTTGCCGCGAGCCACGTTCATTCCGGCATTGCGTGCCATGCCTGTACCTTGATTAGCTTGGTGTAGCACTTTGATATTATAATGTTCAGAGGCGATGCTATCGGCAATAGCACCACCGCCGTCGGTCGAGCCATCGTCAACAATGATGACTTCAAACTCGTTTTCATCTATACCTTGCCTATAGAGCGAATCGACGCACTCCTTCAGAAATAGTACATTATTATAAAGCGGTATGACAACAGTAAGTAGAATCATAGGTGTAGCATGTTAAAGGTTTCTTGATAAATGCGCTTGCAGTTGTTGCGGTCGATCAACGTGAAAAACTGTGCCGTGCGCTTGCGGTGGATGTCAAGCATCGCCATGCCGTTGTCGACGCATGTTTCAATGTTGCCGAGTAGTTCCTCGATTGTCGAGGACCACAATCCCAACCCCTGGCGATAATCGTAATATCCTGCAGGGAAATGTTTCTCCCTGTACTCGTCTTCGTCAAACTGAAAGTAGCAAATGGGCTTATTCATGTAAGCCATGTCAAATGCCACGCTACTGTAATCAGTGACCATCATTGATGATTCCCTGAGCAAAGTCTGTATATCATATTCTGCACAATCAGCAATGACTATGTTACGAGGTAAATCCAACGACTGAAAGTGTTGGGCATATTGCTTAAACTGGGGATGAATATAGAAAACCAACCGCAGGTCGTGAGAGTGCAAGAGAGACTGCAACCGAGGGTCACACAAGAGTGCCTTGTATATGCTAAAGTATTTGCTTTGCAAAAAATCAGTTTCGTTATTGAGCCAACGGCGCCAAGTGGGCATCAGAAGAATCTGTGTAGATGACGTCTCTGCCGGGACCAAACCGTCAAACCGTGCAAACCCAGTGTATCGATAAACGTTGCTGTCGTAGATGCCAAGGGTTTTTAAATACTCAAATTCAGGCTTGGCTCCACAAATGAAGAGATCGGTCTTGAAATTTCCGTCTTTGAGCCAACGCGTCAAGTCGTTTATAGTGATGCCATGCTGTAACCGCACGGTTTTCTTCTTGCTCACATAAGCCACAATCAAGCTGTTGATGCGCGGAGAATAGGGAAGGAAGTTGCGATAGTGCCTGAAATGAGCACTGAGGATACACTCTGATTTTATCAGGTAGTAAAACAACTTGAGGCTGGGGAGAGTCAAAACATGAGGGCGATATGGCTCCAAGTTTTTTCGGTCTCCCGCATTGGCGGTGATGACATATTTTGAATTGATTTCGGGATGGTTTTCCTGCAGATACTTGAAGAACCACAGGCCATTGTCGCAAGCATCGTCACCACGTTCACACACAAGCCACACAGGTTTAGTGCCAGGGACGCATCTAAATACTACCTCCAAAATTGCAAGCAGTACATTCCAAGCAACATAAAATAGCCGAGAAATCAATCTTTTTATCATAATAACAGTTATGGGATTAGGCATCCAGTGCTGTCCACTTTATAAATGGTAGCGACCGAAGTGATTCTGAGTTGATGTAATGGGTTGATTCTTTGTAGTAAAGCGAGGGAGCCTGCCCGTGTTCCATTGTGTCAAATATCGCTTTGTATTCCTCGCTGTCATTGTAGTAGTTCTTTTTCCTGACTCGTTCCCGGTAGGATTGCAAGTCGATCTTGAGAAACTTGTAGTGACGCAGCACGAAGCACATTTCAATCCAGTGCTCATGCCCTGGCCAGTGCAAACTATGGCAATTGTGATAGAGCATATCGGGACGATAGCAAAATATCGCCTGCTTGCTCAGGTAATTGTTGAGCCCGAACACGCGGTGTCGCGGCCCGCCGAAAATCGAATTGCTGGATTTCTCAAAGTAGCTGCTGGTGTCAAAATAGGAGAATACCTCGGGTATCTCGCTGTAGGCGCAGTCGGCAGCAAACACATCGGCCTGGGCATACATGTCGACCATGTAGCCTTGCAGCCGTGAACGCCCGTTGTTGTGGTGATGCTCGATCAGTTCCTTGATGCCGTGGCGTTCACTTCCCACGTAGTCGATGAGTTCGTCGACGTCAACGACAATATACCACCTGTTGTAGCCTGTCTGGGCAAGCACCCGCGCTATCCAGGCTTCCTTCTTGGGGGTGAGGAACGATTCGCCCACGCGGTAAACGCGGGTGCCGGGTTGTGCCGCTACATATTGCAGAGTGCCGTCGGTAGAGCCGTTGTCAATGACGATGAACTGCTTTATCCCTAAGCTGCGGTAATGCTCATAGATGAGCTTCATGCGCTCAAGTTCGTCCTTGACGGTCACCACCAGGGTGGGCTCTATCGGGTCTTGCGACAAATCGAGCGTGTCGCTATGCAGCGCGATGGCTGTGCCGAAGAATGTCTTCATCTGTGTGTAGACATAATCGCGCCTCCACGATGAGCGATAGAGTCGCACCCACTTTTTCAGTTCGTTGCGATAGACATCCTTGTCCATGCCTAAACGATGACCTGCCGCCCTCACGTAGCGCACGTAGATGGGCAACAAAGCGCAATGGTGCTTAATCGCACGAGCCACGTTGATTATATGTCGCATGATTGTTTTCATCTGTAGACAATGGTGTAAATGTATCGCAGAAATATCTTTACTCTCTCTATGGGTGTAAATGCCCGATAAACAAAAACTTTGCTCCACGGGGCAAGCACTTTTCTCAATGCCGAACGCAACGCCTTGCGTCCGGGCGCAGGATGTTTCCTGCAAGCATACCAGTTGGCCGACCACGTGCGAAGTGACAATTGGTAATAGTACTTATACCATTGGGTTCCCTTCAATTCTTGCGCACACATATGATAAGACTTGAATAAATCAAGCTTTTTCAGGTCATATTCACCTGTAATGGAATTTTTCCACGACCTGTAGTGCAGCAACGTGAGAGCAACAATCTTTATGGATGAGCAATTCTTTAATATCTTTATTGTTACATTGTTGTCCTCATAGTACATTCCCTCGACGAAACGCACATGGTCAAACAATGCACGTTTATAAAGTTTACCCCACGTGTAGCATCCATTGAACCAGTCACTACCCAGGAACTGGTCAACCGGGCTGTCGTTGAACACAAGGTCGCTGCTTGGCCATTTGTGGGTTGTGAGGAAGTTGCCGTCGGCGTCCACGCGGTCGTTGAGGCACATCACGAAGTCGTGGTTTCCGTCTATGACATGTTGTAGCATGAGTTCACAGAACTGTGGCTCCAGATAGTCATCGCTGTCAAGGAAACAGATGTAATCGCCCGTGCACACATCAAGTGCGGCATTTCGTGCCGACGAGAGTCCGCCGTTGGGCTTGTGGATTACTGTGATGCGGTTGTCCCGGGCAGCATAGTCGTCGCATATTGCTGCGCTGGAGTCGGTTGAGCCATCGTCCACAATTATTATCTCGAGGTTATGGTAACTCTGAGTACACACTGAGTCTAACGCTTGAGCCACATATGGTTCAACGTTGTAAACGGGTATTATGACACTGATCAGTTTCATCTTGGTGTCTCGTTGATGATGTCCAGGTTTTTCTGGGCAAGGTTGCGCGTGGTGGGGCTCAGCACTATAGGTTTGTCATGAAACTTTTCGAGCTGGGACAGCACGATGTCTTTGTTTATGGTGCTGTATTTCAAGCACCGGTCGCTCTCGCCTATCTGGTCATAGTAGCGGTGGGTTTTCTCGTAGAATCCCGCAAACGACAGGACGCTCTTGCCCAGCGATGCCGCCACGATGCCCACGTGCAGGGTGGGCGTCACCACTACCGCGGCGAGATTGATGAGCGAAGCCAGCTGCCAGCTGTTGTGGTAGTCATAGAGGTAGACACCATGCTCGCCGGCCAAGTGCGCTCGCAGGTTCTCGACCTGCTCGGCCTTGTCGGTGGTGACCACGATGGCATACTCGGGGTGGGACTGGGCAAACTCCTTCACCGCTGGCAGCATTGCCGTCATCTGTCGGTCGGCGGTGTTGATATAGGAGAATTGCAGCAAGATGAATCGGCGCCCATCGAGGAACGCGTTAAGCGCTCGTTCCTCTTGAAGTGGCGGGAGGGACTGCGGGGTTATCACCTGTGCCGTGTCGCTTGTGAGTTCTATGTCGCGGGTCACGCCTATTGACTTGTAGTAGTCGCGGGTTTCGACATTGCGCACGGTGATGCGTCGCGCGTGGTTCCAGATGTAGCGAGCCATCTTGCGCATGGGCCACGTGAATAGCGGGCCGCCGCCAGCACCAAGGATGTAAACGGGTCGGCGCAGCAGGGTAAACACAAGTGCCGGCAAGATAAACCGCAGGAAACGCAGCATGGTGCCGCGCCGGGTGAAGCCGGGTTCGCCCCACATGCCGCCGCTATAAACGACGAGCACGTCGTGCCTCATCGCTTGCCACAGCGAGACCTTCTTGTGATAGTCCAACTCGTTGCGGCAGAAGTCGCACATAGCATGGCCGCGCGGGAGTTGCCAGAACGAAATCTCGTCCCATCCCGCTTCCTTGCACTTGTTGTAGAACAAATGCGAGAAAAGCAAGTCACCGAAGTTGGAGTTGAATGTTGCTCCTACAAGTAGTATCTTCATTGCCGATAGGTGAAGTCTTGATTATGGGGTCGTGATTTTCCACTCGTGCTCGCACAGGGTGGCGTTGCCCATGAGATGGGCGGGGAGACTGCGGCCGTTGCCATAGAAGTCGGCGTCTTCGACTTCAAACATCATTGCGTCACGACGGCCGTAGAGCATAGTCTTGCTAGCCTCGATAAACAGTCCCGCCATGTAGTTGCCTGCTGTCAACGGTAGCTTGGGAATCTTCAGTTCAAAGCAGTTACTGCCAGCGGGCATTGCAAATTCATCTACAGTGAGATGGCTGGGGCAAGCGAGTACAGGGTGCTCGAGAGTGTCGCGAATGACAAACGAGACTTTCACGCTGCGGTAGTCGTTGAGGGCGTTACAGCAGATGCGCACCGTGAGCGGGCTGCCGCAACG
>JAZQPG010000035.1:0-2451 GCA_045628365.1 Sodaliphilus sp.
AATTGTGTTCTCTAAGAGGATTAGAGGTTGGGATTGTACTTGCCCCACTCCTCAACTGCGGGAATGATACCGAGAGAGATGATCTCCTCGCGCATCTTCTGCAGGTGCTCATATGAAGCCTGGAGAGCAGCCATTTCCTCGGGAGTACCCTCGGGAGCAACGAAGTGAACGCCATCCTTGTCGATAGTGGTGGGCATAGCCATCATCACGTTCTTGAAACCGCACTTGTCGCAGTTTACATAGCAGCCAGCGGGCCAAGTGAAGGGAGCACCACCCATAGCGCCCTCGATCATCTTAACAGCCTGCAAAGCGGGGCTCTGGAATGAAGAGCGGCCACGAAGCTTGATGATGTTTGAACCACCCTGGATTGTCATGTGCTTGATCTCGGCCCAACGCTCTTCGCTGAGTTCCATCTCGGCGAGGGGCTTGCCGTCGATCTTAGCCTTAGAAGCGAATACAGCCATCTGCTCGCCGTGGCCACCATAGGTGAACGCGTCGGTAACCTTGTCCTGCTGTACCTTGAACTCCTGAGCCAGCTGCTGCTGCAGACGAGTAGAGTCGAGAGCTGCAAGTGAAGTAAGCTGGTTGGGCTTGAGGCCTGAGTGGATGAGAGCTGTGAGTGCAGTAACGTCAGCGGGGTTGAAGATAACTACAACGTGCTTAACGTCGGGGCAATATTTCTTGATGTTCTCGCCAAAGTCGGCAGCGATCTGGCAGTTGCCCTTGAGCAGGTCCTCACGGGTCATACCCTCCTTGCGGGGAGCACCACCAGAAGAGATGATATACTTAGCGCCTGTGAAAGCCTCAGCGGGATCTACGGTGTAAGAAAGGTTTGCACCGGGGAATGCGCAGTGGCACATTTCGTCATAAACGCCATGAACACCGGGCTCATAGATATCATACAGACAGATGTTAGGAGTAAGACCGAGCATCAAAACGCTCTGTACCATGTTAGAACCGATAGCGCCACCAGCACCAACGATCACGAGTTTGTCAGTTGTTAAAAAAGCCATGATTGATTTTTTAATTTATAATATTAGAGTTGTTTATTTTCTAACCGCAAAGTTAATGAATTATTGTCACACGCACAAACTAAAAGAGGTTAAAAAAAGGCCGTTCACTCTTTTTTCTCTTCTTGTTGTTGTTTTAGCTTGTTGCGATAGGCTACCAGCGCCTTGTGCAGGCGATGCCGGCGGGCCTGTTCTTTCTTAGCCTGCCGCTTGAGGTAGTCGTTATATTGGTTCTCGATATAATTGTCAGCCATTGTTTTTTTGTTTTTCAGAGCGCTTCGCTTTTCAGAGCGGCACTGCGTGCCTTTTCAGTGTTTCAGACATCACCCCATTAACCTTTTAACCCTTTAACCCATTAACCTTTTAACCCTTTAACCCTTTAACCTTTTACCTATTAGTGGCGAAGGTGTCGGTGAAGGGGGTGCGGTTGAGGATGGAGCGGCCCAGGGTGACGCTGTCGGTATACTCGATCTCGTTGCCCACGCTCACACCGCGCGCCAGCATCGTGATCTTCACGGCGGTATACGGTGCCAGGCGGCGGAAGATGTAGAAGTTGGTGGTGTCGCCCTCCATTGTCGCGCTCAGCGCCAGTATCACTTCCTTGACGTCGCCGGCAGCCACACGCTTCACGAGGCTGTCGATCTCGATGTCCTGCGGCCCGATGCCGTCCATGGGCGAGATGAGTCCTCCCAGCACGTGGTACAGACCGCGGTGCTGCTGGGTGTTCTCGATGCTCATCACGTCCTTGACGTTCTCCACGACACACACCGTGGAGGCGTCGCGCGACGGCGACGAGCAGATGGGGCACACCTCGCTCTCGCTGATGTTGTGGTACACGGTGCAGTACTGTATCTCACGGCGCAGCTTGATGAACGCTTCGCCAAAGGCGGTCACGTCCTGCTCGCTCTGCTTGAGCAGATGCAGCACGAGCCTGAGCGCGGTCTTGCGCCCTATGCCGGGCAGCGAGGCGAAGGCGCTCACGGCGTTCTCGAGCAACGACGAGGCAAATTCCTGTTCCATTGATCACTTCTTAAAGGCCAACGCGGCTCCCAGGGCAGTGCAGTACTGCGCATACTCGGGGATGATGCAGCGTATGCCATACAGGTTTTCAATCATCGGGAACACCTCGTGGCACTGAGGCAGGCGGGTCATATTGCCAATGAGGACAAAGTCCTTGATGCCGCCCTCGCCGTTGACCTGCGACATGTAGCCGCAGCAGCCAATGGTCTCGAGCACCATGTGGATGAGACCGCTGGCGATGTCACCGCGGCTCACCTGCTTGTTGCGTGCCTTGCCGAAGAGCGATGCCGTCACATGGGTGGGCAGTCCCTCAATGTCGCCCTTACAGATGTCGCCAATGAGCAGATTCACATTTGACGACTTGCCTTCCTGTGCCATCTCAATGATGTCATTGATGTGGCCCGTGCCCAGCAGCAGATGA
>JAZQPG010000036.1:0-11561 GCA_045628365.1 Sodaliphilus sp.
ATGCGCTCCCGGGGCATGTTGGGGCGCACGTGCCAGCTCATGATGATGCCGTCCTCGGGGGCCATGCCCTCGGCACCGCCGTCCCAGCCTATCACCTGCTTACCGTGAGCTCGGCACACCTGCTGCACGTGGCGCATGAAGTGGCTCTGCAGCGCGTGGGCATCCTTGATGCCGTGGTCGCGCATGTATTGCTGCGTCGCCTGGCTCTCGTTCCACCAGCGCGGGGCGCACTCGTCGCCGCCCACGTGGATATAGCGCCCGGGGAACAGGCCGCACACCTCGTTGAACACGTCGTCGAGGAACGAGAACACCGCGTCGCTGGGTGCCAGCACGTTGTTCTGGCGGTTAAAGATGCCCCACGTCTGTGCCGTGTGCTTGGGCTCGGTGGGGGTAGTGCTGAACTCGGGATGCACCGCCAGCACTGCCATGCAGTGGCCGGGGATGTCAATCTCGGGGATCACGGTGATGTAGCGCTCGGCGGCATACTCTATCACCTCCTTTATTTCCTCCTGCGTGTAGTAGGCCTCATAGGGGCGGTCGCGGTACTCGCCCGGGAAGATGCCCTTGATCTCGCCCGCGCGGTAGCTGCCGCGCTCGGTGAGCTCGGGGTGTGATTTTAGCTCGATGCGCCAGCCCTGGTCGTCGGTGAGGTGCCAGTGGAACACGTTGAGCTTGTGGCGCGCCATCATGTCGATGAACTTCTTGACAAACGACACCGGGAACCAGTGGCGCACCACGTCCAGGTGCATGCCGCGGTAGGAATACCGGCTGTTGTCGATTATCTCGGTGTGGTTGAGCACAGGCACATCGCCAGGGCGCGACGGCAACAGCTGCAGCAGTGACATCACGCCGTAGAACACGCCCTGCTCCTCGTTGGCGGTCACGTGTATGCCCTTGTCATCGACAACGAGAGCATACATGTCGCGTGAGCAGCCCAGCGGCTTGGTCGTTTCCTGCAGGCATATCGCGGCGTCGGCCTTGCGGGTGACCATCGTGAGCGGCAGCCCCAGGTTGTCGCGGCAGTAGTCAATCAGGTAGCGGGCGGCATTGATGCTGTGCTCGTCGCACCACACCCCCGCGCCACGCCTCAGCGTGTAGTGCCCGGCAGTATCCAGCAAGTTAGTATAAGCAGCCGGCACAACAGGCACCCGCGCCCCCTCCTGTCTCACAGCAGCCTCGCCCGCCATTGCCACAACGGCAACCGCCGCAGCCACAGCCGCCACCAGGTATCTATATATCATCTTCATATCATTCCTCATCTATAAAAAAACTATGCAACCTCTTGGTTTTCGACCCACTGTTCACATTGCTTCAGGACGGTGTTCATTGCATCCTCGGCTTCCTCGGGTGGGTATTTGTATTTTCTGAGAAGTCGTTTCACCAGTCGGCGCATGTTTGCCCTTTCGGCTTCGCGGCGATTCCAGTCGATCGTGCGATTGCGTCTCAGCATGTCGGTCAGCTCCTTGGTCAGCTCTACCAGCTGGTCATTTGAATAGAAGTCCTTCACCGCCTGTGGACGAGTGAGTGCATCATAGAATGCCTTTTCCTCATGAGAGAGCCCCAGGTCGTTGCCCTGTTGCTCGGCATCCATCATTTCCTGTGCCAGCTTGAGCAGTTCCTGTATAACCTCTTCGTTGGTTATCAAGCCGTTCACATAGCGGTTCAACGTCTCGCTAAAGAGGTTGCTGAACAGCTCGCCGGTAACGAGATTTGACCGTATCATGGTGCGCACACGGCCTCGCAACAAGTCCTCAAGCAACTTCGCGGCAAGGTTCTTCTCCTTCATCTTCTTGACTTCTTCCATGAACTTCTCGTCAAAGAGCGAGAACTCGGTCTGCTCGTCAAAGAGATTAACCACGCCGTCGCTGCTCACGCTCTGCTCTATAAGTGCCGCGATGCGCTTATTGATTTCTTTCTTGCTGATTTTCCCGGGATTCTGCAGGCGGATAATCAAGATGCGAACCGATTCCATGAAGCTTACTTCAAACCGTTCTTCCTCAACAAGCAGCGAACGGCACAGCGTCACTGCCTGGCGGAGCAGCGAAGCGTTCTTGATGAAGTCCTTGCAGGCCTCGGCCTTGTCGGGGGCTACCATGAAGTTGACGCCGCCCTTGATAAGCTGGGCACGCTCGGCGGGGGTGCCATGGTGGAACTTGCTGTAGTCATATCCGTGAAGCAGGTCCCGGCATATCTCGAGCTTCTCCTTGAACTCCGAGTAAGCCTTCTTCTTGATGTCGTTGTCGCCATAGTTGTCAAGGTCGCGCTTGGTGTACCGCTTCATGGCGTCTCTCAGCGCTGCTGCGATGCCCACATAGTCCACAATCAAGCCGCCGGCCTTGTCGGGGAACACGCGGTTCACTCGCGCTATGGCCTGCACCAGGTTGTGGTCGCGCATCGGCTTGTAGACATACATCGTAGCCAGCGACGGAACGTCAAAGCCCGTGAGCCACATGTCAACTACAATCGCTATCTTCATCTCGTCGTTCTCGTCCTTGAATTTCTTGGCAAGCTCTTTCTTGTAAGCCTTGCCGCCTATGATGTCGGCCCATTCCTCGGGGTCTTTGTTGCCGCTGGTCATCACCACCTTCACCTTCTCGGTCCAGCCGGGTCGCAGTTCCAGGATGCGCTTGTATATCTTCATCGCTATCGGGCGGGAGTAGGCCACAAGCATCGCCTTGCCGCAGCACACGTGCTGGCGGTTGTCCTCATAGTGGGTGATGATGTCGTTTACCAGGTCATTGATAGTGGCATCGTTGCCCAGGAGTGCGTCCATGTGTGACATCTCTTTCTTGTTTTCTTCAATGTCGGCTTCCGATGCTCCCTCTTCCCTCAGTCGGTCATACTCGGCATCAATCTGGGCAAGTATCTCGTCGTTGAGTTTCAGTTTGATGACGCGGCTCTCGTAGTAGACGGGGCGGGTAGCGCCGTCCTTGACAGCCTGGGTCATGTCATACACATCGATGTCGTCGCCAAATATCTCGCGCGTGTCTTTGTCCTTGTTAGAAATCGGGGTGCCGGTGAAGCCTATGTATGAGGCATGGGGCAGCGAGTTGCGTATCTTGCGGGCGGCGCCTATGTGGACGTTGCCCTCGGTATCGATCTTTTCGTTAAGCCCATACTGGCCACGGTGGGCCTCGTCGGTCATGACGATGATGTTCTGGCGGTCCGAGAGAGCGCCGTCCCAGTCGTCAAACTTCTGCATGGTGGTGAAGATGATACCGCCCGAATGACGGTTTTGCAGCAACGCCTTGAGCGAGGTGTCGTCGTTCTCGGCATTGCGGCTGGTACACTGCACTGCGCGCTGGCGCAGGAATGCCACCGTGCGCGAGAACTGGCCGTACAGCTGCTCGTCGAGGTCGTTGCGGTCGGTTATCACCACGATAGTGGGGTTCATCGCCTGCACCTTGGGGTGGTGGGCAAGGAATACCATCGACAGGCTCTTGCCCGACCCTTGCGTGTGCCAGAAGACGCCTATCTTGCCATCGCCCTTAACGGCTTCCTCGGTTCGCTGCGCGGCTTTCTCGACGGCATAGTACTGGTGATAGCCGGCGAGAATCTTGGCATAACTGCCCTCGCGCACGTCAAAGAGGATATAGTTCTTCAACAGGTTGAGCAATACCCTGGGCGTGAACACCGACTTGAAAGCCACGTCATAGTCGGCAACCTCACCGGTGGGCTGCTTCCACTCCATGTAGCGGTCTTCCTTGGCGGTCACCGTGCCTATCTTGGTCAGGGCCATGTCGCTCATCACGTTGAAGGCGTTGTAGATGAACAGCGAGGGGATATACTTCTGGTAGTTGCGCAGCTGCAGGTAGGCCTCGCTGGCATCGGTTTCTTCACGCGACGGAGATTTCAGCTCAATGACGACTAGAGGCAAGCCGTTGACCATCACCACTATGTCGGGGCGCTTGGTGTCAAGTTCCTTGACCGTGAACTGGTTCACCACGAGGAAATCGTTGTTGGCAGGGTGGTCATAGTCTATCAGGTTCACCACGCGGGTCTTCTCTTTCATCATGCTCTCGACCCTCTCGTTGTGGCGGCCATAGTAGGTCAAGCCTTCGCCCGCCATCCCTGTTGTTGCCTTGTCGTTGAAAGTTACCTCGATGCCATACTGCAACATCTGGGTGAACTTGAAGTTGCACTCATATAGCGAAGAGCCCTCTACCTGATGCAGTTTCTTTACTGCATCCTCGATGGCACCCTGCGGAATCGTGGGGTTAATGCGTTGCAAGGCATCGAGCAGCACATCGTCCAAGACGGGGTTGCTATAGTCGCGCTCGATATCAGGCCCATACTGATACCTGAATCCAAGGCCCTGGAACAGTTCAATCAACGCCTGCTCATATGTATCTTCAGTAAACATGATTCTTAATTTTTTTTCTAGTCATTCTAGCTTTTCTAGCTTATCTAGCCTTTCTAGTCTATCTAGTTTTTCTATTTAATTCCTCTTTTAGTCTTTTTATCTCGTCCTGTTGCTCGTAGTAGGCTTTGAGGGCTCGTTGCTTGATGTCTTCGCTGGCGGCTTGCCATTTCTGCGCCTCGGCCTTCCATTTTGCGGTTTCTTGCCGAGCCTCCTGCAGCTGCTGTTCTAGTTGGGAGAGGCGCTCGTCCTGCTGCTGTCGATAGCCGGTGCGGGCGCGATACATCCGTTCCTTTATTCCGCCCTCCTTGATGAACTCTTGCTCCAGATTCTCCATGAACGACATCATCATCTTGTCGGTCATGTGGCACAAGGTGAGGCCGTAGTTGCATAGTTCCTCGTCGGTCCATTGCTGGAAGAAAGGCTCGTATTCCTCAAGCCTGTTGTGGGTGCGGCAGTAGGCGAGCATGGCATCGTAGCGGGCATTGTTTCGGTCAAAATAACGCTGTGGAGCCATGTCGGTAGGGTTGCCATAGAACTTCAGGTTGCGTGATTTGATGTAGTCTTCAAAATCTTCGCGAAGCTCTTGGAGCGACGACCGTGCCACGTTGAGGAGCTTCAGTTGCATCTCGGTCGATGTTACGCCGTCCGAGAGTCCTTCCACGATGTTCTGTTTACAAGAGCGTGCTGCCTGTATCACTTGGTCGCGCGTGCGGTCTTTGTAGAGATGGATAAAGCGGTCGCAGAACACGAATGCCATCTGATAGATAACATCCGACTTCTGGTAGAAGTACAGATTCTTCCATTGAGTCTGCACCTTCAGCACCTTCTCGGTTCTCTTGCCATTATCTTTCTCCATAAGCGATTCTACACTTTAATTTGACCAGACATCAGTTTAGGAAGAAGCGTATCACGAAGAGTAGCAAGACGAAGGTTCTCTTGAATAGCAATTTCCTTTTGTTTGGTAAATCCACAAACCAATTTACAGAACATAGTGACAGCATCTTTATTATATGCCAATTTTCTTGAAAGAATAGCGTTAGCATCAATTCGCTGATGACTGTTAGTTGTTCCTTTTGCTCCATTTGCAATCTCTCTATAGTTTTGTGGACAGTTCAAGTAACAGTACACAAAAACAGATTGATCCTTTTCTTTTGCGTAGAAAGGAAGAAATTCGGTAGAGCATATAGCATTACATTCTACTTGGTGAAGGAACCAGATTCTTTTATGTTCTGGATTGAGTTTCGAAAGCATTGTTACAGAGTCTTGAATAACAAACTTGTTGCTTTTGATTGCACCTCCATTATCATGTGATGGTGTTTGATTATTGTCAAATGCAGGAATGCTGTAATGAGAATATTCTACATCTTCTTGTGGTTTGATTGAAGGTTTAATCAAATCTGCAATATCGCTAAGTGTTCCCACTTTCCAGCCTTCGGGAATCATGCCGAGTTCTGAGTCTACGAATTTGCCATCTTTGAATGGAGCAAAGTCAATGAACCAATGCTTGAAGAGTGCCTGTGCCTGAGCCTCCAAGTTCTCACAGATACGACGATTCACAGCAATCTTATCATCGATTGATGAAAGAATGCCGGCGATCTGGCATTGTTCTTCTATTGGTGGAAGAGATATTTTTATTCTACTAATCAAATCTTGAGTCATTAGAGGTTGCGCTCCACCAATTCTATGACGATTCAAATTCAAAGAACCTAAAAGATAATATATGAAAACATTATCCGCGTTTTGATTTGCTTTTGCTGATATAGCATTATCAGAAATCCATACTTTACCTTTCGCTAAATACACACATCCACAATATGCGCCAACTCTTCCTATAGCGATGCAATTCTCATCGTTATGCGAGTCAACATAGTCCATGATACCATTACCTCCATATACAGGAATAGTACCTGAAACAGATGGTCTTTTCTTGCCATTTTTGAGAATGGTAATATCGCCAATTGTAACTTCTTTCCACTCGCTCATAGTTATCCCTCCTTTCTTGCTATCAAGTTATACAATCCTATGCCTTTGACCGTCAGTAGATACTTTTGGCGAGGGTGACGAGGGGAATCGGGATAAAGCATGCGCACGAAGCCTTCGGCGATGGCGGGGGTGAGTGAATAATCCATGAACGTCATACGATGCTTCAATCCCACCGCATCCATCATTTCTTTTACAGACAGCCGACTGTTGCCGATAGCCGCCACAAGACGCATGATATTGTCGTTGTTAGTGACAAACTGATTACCTACTTGCACGGGTACTTGCACGGGTACTTGCACGGGTACTTGCACGGGTACTTGTCGGGTACTTGTGGGGGTGTCAAGTCGAGGCTGTTCGCTGAATTCTGCCGGAGGATTCAGCACGAGATAACGATTCTTTAACACCCACTGTTCGCCCAGCAACATATTACGGAAGAAGCGTTCGAGATACTTTGTCTCGGGCATCACGCCGTCACGATTCTTATAGACATATCTCACCAGAGCATTGCGGAAGTACCACGAGTTCTGTGCAAAGATATCGTTGTTTGCCTTGAAACCAAGTGAACGCAAATAGAGAATGACGAAAACCGCTGTTGTGCGGGTGTTACCTTCGCCGAAGGCATGAATCTGCCATAAGTTTGCCGTGAAGCGGCTGACATGAGCAATGATTTCATCAGAAGTCAGACCTCCGTAGTTAAACTGGCGTTCCTGCTCCAGGTCGTACTCGAGTGCCTGCCTAAGGTCGGCAGCGTACATGTAAGTTACGGTATCTCCATGCAGCACCCATTCCTTCTTAGAGATGTCATAGTCGCGAATCTTTCCCGCAAACTTGAACACGCCATCGAAGATATTTTTGTGTACCTGAGTATAGCCAAAGGCCGAAAAGTTCAGTGTGCTGGACGATAGGAGTTTCGTTATGTTTGAAGACACGCGGTCGGCTTCCTCCTTGCCTGCTTCTTCCTCGTCGTGAGCGGTTCGGGTGATGTAGTAATTTTTAATGAGCTGCTGGACTTCATCGATGGTTATCTCGCCCTCGATGTTTCGTCGAGCTGTTTGCTGCAGATATTCAGACGTTGTCAGCCCATCCACCGCCTGAAGCCCTATCGCAGTACTCCATATCGCAGCTTTCTCGCGCTGTGATGGCTCTCCTTGGCGGATGTATTCGTCGAAGTCTATGTATAGTCGCTGTGCCATGGTTATCCCTCCTTTATGCTGAAACCTATACCTGCGAGTTTTTCGCGGATTCCTGCTTCGAGGCGGTGGCTCTCGGCGAAGAGATCGCCCAGTTCGTTGGTGAGGCGCGCCATCTTTTCCTCGAACGGTTCGGCATCCTCGGCTTCGTCGGCAATGCCGACATAGCGTCCGGGAGTGAGTACCCAGTCTTGCGCCCCTATATCGTCAATGGTCTTGACTGCACAGAATCCCTTGACATCCTCGAGCGTGCCTGCCTCGTAGTCGCGGAAGGCTGCGGCGATGCGTTGCACGTCACATTCCTCGGCGGGGAGTTTTGCCCAGGGCTTGTCTTCTTTCTTAATGGTGTCGTAGCGCACGAAGTCGTCGCTGAGTTCGCGGTGGGTGCGGTCGACCATCATGCCCATCTCGCGTGCGTCAACAAAGAGCACCTTGCCCGGGTTCTTTTTCTTGCGGTTGAAGAACCACACGCACACGGGGATTGAGACGTTGTAAAACAACTGGTTGGGCATGGCGATAACGCCCTCTACGAGGTCGGCCTCGATGAGCCGCTTGCGTATGTCGCCCTCGCCGCCCGACTGCGATGTGAGCGAGCCGTTGGCAAGCACCAGGCCTATGCGGCCGTTGGGCGACAGGTGATGCACCATGTGCTGTATCCAGGCAAAGTTGGCGTTTCCCTCGGGTGGCACGCCATACTTCCAGCGCACGTCGTCGGCAAGGCGCGATGCTCCCCAGTCCTTCATGTTGAAGGGGGGATTGGCCATGATGAAGTCAAACTTCTTGGTAGCGTGCTTGTCGTCGCCGAAGGAGTCGCCCCAGCTCTCGCCTAGGTCGGCTTCCAGCCCGCGGATGGCAAGGTTCATGTGGGCCATCTTCCATGTGTTGGCGTTGAACTCCTGGCCATAGATAGTGACATTGCGCAGGTTGCCCTGGTGCTGCTGGATGAACTTGGCACTCTGTACAAACATGCCGCCCGAGCCGCAAGCCGGGTCATAGACGCGGCCTTCATACGGCTGCAGCACCTCAACGATGGTTCGTACTATGCACGACGGGGTGTAGAACTCGCCGCCCGACTGCTGGGTCTCGGCAGCAAAGTTCTGCAGGCAGTATTCATACACGCGGCCAAAGAGGTCAATGCCCTCGCCCTGGGCGTGCATGTCCATGTTGTCAAAGATTTCGACCACCTCGCCCAGGCGTATCTTGTCAATCTCGGGGCGGGAGTAGTTGTTGGGCATAACCTTCTTGAGGCGGGGATTCTCCCTGCCTATCTCCTCGAGTGCATGGTCGATGACTTGCCCTATGCGGGGATCATGCGCCATGCGGGCGATGTTGTTCCAGCGGGCATCCTGCGGCACCCAGAACACATGCTCGGCAGTGTACTCGTCGCGGTCTTCCTCAAAGCCGGCGCCCTCTTCAACCAGCTCGTTGTAGCGCTTCTCAAAGCAGTCACTGATATACTTGAGGAACACCAGGCCGAGCACCACATTCTGGTACTCAGAGGCGGTGAGATTTCCACGCAGTTTATTAGCACTGTCCCATATGCGGTCTTCGATGGACTTTTCCTTTACAACCTTTGCTTTCTTTGCCATATCATATCGTTTGGAGGATTCTTTTCAGTAACTATTCGGCAACAGGACCCCATTGCTGCATAGTTACGTTTTTCATTTAATCTGCTAAGGTACAAAAAAAATGGGATAATCGGAGGGATAAGTGGTTTAAAATCTTTGTTTGTGGCAAAATTCCTGGCATTAGGCGTTACTGAGGGGGAGAATGGGCGCGTGACGATGGCTGCCGATGTGGCTGTATGGAGGATTTATTATAATTTTGGGGATTTATTTCAGTAAGTTTACAAATAATTCGTACCTTTGTAGTCTGATTGTATAGAAAAAACATAAAAACAGATATTTAACAATGAATTTTGTAGAAGAACTTACATGGCGCGGCATGATTGCCAACATCATGCCCGGAACCGAAGAACAACTCAAGAAAGAAATGACATCGGCCTACGTGGGCATCGACCCCACCGCCGACTCTCTGCACATCGGACACCTCGTTAGCATCATGATGCTCAAGCACTTCCAGCGCGCAGGCCATCGCCCCATCGCCCTCGTGGGCGGTGCCACTGGCATGATTGGCGACCCCTCGATGAAGTCACAGGAGCGCAAGCTCATCGACGAGGAGACCCTGCGCCACAACCAGGAGTGCATCCGCGAGCAGCTCGCGCGCTTCCTCGACTTTGACAGCGACGCCCCCAACCACGCCATCCTCGTTAACAACTACGACTGGATGAAGGAATTCTCATTCCTGAACTTCATCCGCGACGTGGGCAAGCACATCACCGTAAACTACATGATGGCTAAGGACAGCGTGAAGAAACGCCTGGCAGCCAACGCCGACCACGGCATGTCGTTCACCGAGTTCTCTTACCAGTTGCTCCAGGGCTATGACTTCCTGCACCCCTACGAGAACGAGAACTGCCGCCTCCAGATGGGCGGTAGCGACCAGTGGGGCAACATCACCACCGGTACCGAGCTCATCCGACGCATGGCGGGCGGCGAGGCTTATGCCATCACCTGCCCCCTGATCACCAAGGCCGACGGAGGCAAGTTCGGCAAGACCGAGAGCGGCAACGTGTGGCTCGACGCTAAGCGCACATCGCCCTACAAGTTCTACCAGTTCTGGCTCAACGTGAGCGACGCCGACGCTTCAAAGTACATCAAGATCTTCACCGACCTCACCAAGGAAGAAATCGAGAAACTCGAGGCCGAGCAGCAGGAGGACCCCGGTGCACGCCCCCTGCAGAAGCGCCTGGCACAGGAAATCACCGTCATGGTACACTCACAGCAAGACTACGAGATGGCCGTTGAGGCATCACAGATCCTGTTCAGCAACAAGGCTGCCGACATCCTCCACAAGATCGACGAGGACACACTGCTGTCAGTCTTCGAGGGCGTTCCCACATTCGAGGTTGGCCGCGACCTCATCGAGGCCGGCACACCCATGATCTCGCTGCTCACCGAGCATGCAGCCGTGTTCGCCTCTAAGGGCGAGATGCGCAAGCTCACACAAGGCGGCGGCGTGAGCATCAACAAAGAGAAGCTCGCCGACCCCAACGCACCCGTGAGCGCCGACATGCTGCTCAACGGCAAGTACCTCCTGGCCCAGCGCGGCAAGAAGAACTACTACCTGCTCATCGTGAAGTGATTCTTGTAAAGGTTTAAAAGTTTAAAGGTTTAACCGTTTAACCGCCATGTCAAACTTTTAAACCGTTAAACGATCAAACGAACAAACTTTTACAAAAAACTAAAAAAATTCTGCTCAAGGCATTGTACTTTGAGCAGAATTTATTAACTTTGCACCGCATTTCGCAGGGACTAGTCCCTCGAGTGACGTAGGATTGTCCTATAGTGTAATGGTAACACAACGGTTTTTGGTGCCGCATTTCCTGGTTCGAGTCCGGGTAGGACAACCAACCCAAATCGCTAACTCTGCAACAAGCAGCAAGTTAGCGATTTTTCTTTTACAAAATCTCCAACTTTTTGCCGATTTATTTGACACTTACAATAAAATCACAGCCACTATTTTGAAGGACACTTTACAAAAAAGGTTAGCAGAGGGGATCTGCTAACCTTTTTATTTTGTTATTTGTTTTTCTCAGTAGTTGAGTTTGACTTTGCCCTTGATGTCGGTGGCTGAGGAGGCGACGTAGATGGTGAATGTGCCGTGCTCGGCTACCCAGTCGTGCTTCAATTCATCGAAATACTTTAGGTCGTCGTCCCGGATGGTGTAGGTCACTTGCTTTTCCTCGCCGGGGGCAAGGTCTACCTTCTCGAAGTGCTTGAGTTCCTTGACGGGGCGCACTACCGATGACTTGTCGTCACCCACATAGAACTGAACGACTTCCTGGCCACGCACCTTGCCGGTGTTTTTTACAGTTACGGTGACTGTGCATCCGTCGATTGACGCCTTCCCATATTCAAATGTAGTGTAACTCAGGCCGAAACCAAAGGGGAAACGCACGGGGG
>JAZQPG010000037.1:0-36268 GCA_045628365.1 Sodaliphilus sp.
TTAGACCAGATGTTTGCCGACGGCTTCCTTCAGATTCCATCTCGCGATGGACACCCTTGCCTTGGGCTATGTGATTCCCGCTATCAGGGCTCACTCGGGACTTGCACCCGTTAGACAATGCTCATGCCGAGCGTACTACAATAGAGCCACAGGCCTAAAGGCCCATGGCTCTAATTTTTCATCTCAACGGTTGACTACTGACCGGCGACAGAGGTATTACTCCTCGTCTTCGTCGCTCAGGTCAACAGCCAAATATACTTTCTTACCGGTGGGGTAGAGGCCTGTGATGAACATCACCTTGTCGCCATCGCTAGAACGCATGATCTGATTATAGATGTTCTCAACATCATCCACGCTACTCACGGGCGTGTTGTTGATGCTGGTGATTACAAGGCCGTCCTTGATACCGGCTCTCTTGAACTTACCAGTCTTAACTCCTACGACCTTAAGACCCTTAGAGATACCCAAGTCTTCCATTTCCTGCTCAGTGAGCTCGTTAAACGCGCATCCAAGGCTCAGCATGTCGCTGCTCTTAGTGATCTTGGTGCTACCCTGGTTGTTCTTGAGGGTAACGGTTGTGGTCCTAAGCTTATTGTCCCTATAGTAGCTAACCTGAACCTTGTCACCGGGACGCAGTTTGTTCATCTGCTCCTGCAACTCACCGCCATTCTTCACTGGGGCATCGTTAAGTTTCACGATGACGTCACCTTCTTTGAGGCCGGCTTCCTTGGCAGCACTCATGTCGTTAACCTTAGCGACAAAGATTCCATCCTTAGTAGCAGTAACCTTATATTCCTTGGCAAGGTCAGCATCAAGCTCCTTGAACTGGATACCCAGGACCGCACGCTGCACGGTACCATACTGCTTGATATCAGTGACAATCTTCTTCACCGTGTTGCTGGGAACAGCAAACGAGCAGCCCGAGTAGTTACCGGTTTGAGACACAATCATGGTGTTGATACCGATCAGCTCACCAGCGGTGTTCACAAGCGCACCTCCACTATTGCCAGGGTTAACGGCGGCATCATGCTGGATAAACGCCTTGAGACCCATGTTGCTCTCGGCCACGCCACGGCCCTTGGCGCTAATGATACCGGCGGTAACGGTCGAGTTAAGGGAGAAGGGATTGCCTACTGCGAGAACCCACTGACCCAGTTTGATGGCATCGCTGTTACCGAAAGAGATAGGCTTGAGATTCTTAGCCGCGATCTTGATGAGTGCAATGTCGGTGTTGGGGTCTGTACCCACAACGGTTGCATTGTACTTGCTATTATCGTTAAGAGTCACCTCAAGTTTCTCAGAACCCTCAATCACATGGTTATTAGTCACGATGTAACCATCAGCACTGATGATGACACCCGAACCGCTGCCACGGGGTTGAGGCTTTGACTCACTTTTACGCTGCTGGGGAGAACGGCGCTGCTGCCCGAACCCAGGGCCAAAGAAGAATTCAAACGGATCAAAGTCACCGCCGCCATACATCTGCTGTTGTTGAGGCGTTGCAAAACTGGTGATGCTCACAACCGAGTTAACTGTATTCTCGGCAACCGTGGTGAAATCGGTCGAAGTGTCGACCACCCTAGTAGTTGAGACGGTCTTCATCCCGTTCTCGGTAACCTCGGCCGAATTCTGCGACGGGATGAATGTGTCAACATCTACCCCCGCACGGCTTAATGCTGTGGTGGCCATCAATGTGGTAGCCGATCCCGCAACAGATGCGCAAACAAGCATGATTGCTAACTTACTATTCTTTTTCATAATATAAAAATTAGGTTTATAATCAATTTAAAAACACATATGTTGATTAGCTTCTTGCAAATCACGTGCCAAAAGTACTTCAAAATTCCATTAAAACAATAGTTGGCAATAGCTTTTTAAACTAAATTAATAGGAATAGCAATCGTTTTTTACTCCTTTAGCAATTAACATTTCAAATTTAACATTTTAACATATCAGCACGATTTAACGCACACCTGTCAATACTCATACCACCCGTCAATCATTTTTTTTGGTGTTTTTTCCCTTAAAACTTTTTACGTTCGTCCAATAATCACTAACTTTGCAGCCGCAAAGCGACAGTGGGACGGCTTGTCGCTCGTCATCCTTAAGGGATATCGAGAGGAAAGTCCGGGCAACACAGAGCATCACATTTCTTAACGGGAAGCTGCGGGTGACCGCAGGGTTAAGGTGACAGAAAACAACCGCCGGCCTTGGCCGGTAAGCGTGAAAAGGCGGGGTAAGAGCCCACCGGGCATCATGGCGACATGGTGTGCCGCACTACCTGTGAGTTGCAAGGTCAAGTATATTGGCATTTAAGGGCTGCTCGACCATTGTCGAGGGGTAGACTGCTATATCACGGCAGCAATGTCGTGGACAGATAAATGACAGGCGGCCGTCATCTTGACGGTTACATAACCCGGCTTATAATCCCACTGCCGCTTTTTTCTATCTTAACAACACAATAGAGAGATGAAAGAAAAAGTGAATGCCCGCCAGGCACCCGTCGAGATAGGTGCCTACAGCAATGCCATCAAGAGCGGCAATATCATTTTCGTGTCGGGACAACTACCCGTGAACCCCGCAACCGGTAAAGTTCCTCCCACCATACAAGAACAGACAAAACAGGTAATCGACAACGTCCGCAACATCCTGGCCGACGCCGGCGCCACTCTTGACAACGTGGTCAAGACCACCGTGTATCTACAGGAAATGTACCTCTTCAGTCAAATGAACGACGTGTATGCGACCGAGTTCAACGAACCTTACCCCGCACGCTCGTCACTGGCAGTCAAAGAACTTGCCAAGGGAGCACTCATCTCTCTTGACGTAACCGCTGTAATAGACTGATCCATGGCACTGAACTATAGCGAGGCAATCGATTATCTCTTTAACCAGAGGCCGGCATTTGAGCGTCAGGGGGCTAGCGGCTATAAGCCTGGACTAGGTACTTCACAAGCACTTGACACGTTCTACGGCCATCCGCATCGATACTACAAGACCATCCACGTTGCGGGCACTAATGGCAAGGGGTCAGTCTCTCACCTCCTGGCCGCAACGCTGCAATCCCAAGGCTACAAGGTGGGACTATACACATCACCTCACTTCGTCGATTTCACCGAGCGCATCAAGGTCAACGGAGCATGTATTCCCCACGACAGGGTAGTACGCTTTGTCAATCAGTTCCTCGCGGCTGACACCGGGCTGGAACCTTCGTTCTTTGAACTCACAACGGCCCTTGCTTTCCTTTATTTCAAAGAATGTGACATTGACATCGCTGTCATTGAAGTGGGGCTGGGAGGACGTCTGGACAGCACGAACATTATCACTCCTGTACTGAGCGTGATAACCAACATATCCATAGACCACACTGAGTTCTTAGGCAACACTTTGGCACAAATCGCTGCCGAGAAAGCAGGAATCATCAAGCACGGGATACCGGTTGTTGCCGGCAAATTGCATCCCGATGCCCGTCAGGTAGTTACCGACAAGGCACTTGAGGAGAAATGCAACATCATCCTAGCCGACGATGTGAACGAGATCACCGCTTCAACCTGCAGCCACAGCTGCCTACGGCTTGACACCCGCCATTATGACACATTGTCATGCCAACTGACCGGCAACTATCAGGTGATGAACGCAGCAACGGCACTATGCGCAATAACCGCACTCCGGCAGAGTGGGATAGAGGTATCCTCTCAGGCCGTTGAAAAGGGATTTGCACACGTGTGTGACATCACGTCGTTCAGAGGACGATGGACCGCACTGGCAACCAAACCGCTAACGATATGCGACTCGGCCCACAATGTTGACGGCATCACCCATGCCATGGCCCAACTGAAGACAATTCCTTGCAACCGGCTGCACATGGTGGTCGGATTCATGGCCGACAAAGACCTGTACACCCTGCTCGGGCTGCTACCGGTTAACGCCTCCTATTATTTCACTCAGGCCGCATCACCCCGTGCCCTCAAGTGCGAGGAGCTCCTCAGGATGGCCTCGAGCCACGGATTGAACGGCAAGGCATACTCCACTGTAGAGCTCGCACTGGAAGCCGCACGCAGCAACGCCGACCTCGAGAACGACGTCATCTACGTGGGCGGTAGCATGTATGTACTTGCCGAGGTGTTTGCCATGCAATCGTCAACACGTTAAACAACACCCTTTTGTCTATGTATTTCAAATTATTCTCGTCATTTTTCAAAATAGGTCTGTTCACCTTTGGAGGCGGATGGGCAATGATTTCCATGATTGAACGAGAAATCGTGGATAATCACAAGTGGATTGAAAAAGACGAATTCATCGATCTGCTGGCAGTGGCACAGTCCATGCCGGGAATACTTGCAGTGAACATCGCCACGGTGATAGGTGACCGTCTGCGGGGCACAACGGGCAGCATAGCCGCTGCCCTGGGGACCATATTGCCATCGTTCTTCATCATCCTGGCAATCGCCATGTTCCTCACCCCCGAAACAATAAAAAACAACGAAATAATCGGTAGAATTTTCAAAGGGATACGTCCGGCTGTAGTGGCACTAATCGTGGCTCCGGTAATAACCACAGCCCGCAAAGCAGGCATCAACTGGAAAACAGTCATCATACCCGTAGCCGTGGCATTGCTCATTTATTCCAAGCTCCCCGTCGTTTCTAATCCCATCGTGTTCATCCTGCTGGGAGCAATAGGGGGAATCATCTACCGGTCGCGCTATGACATGACAAGGAGAAAGGAGGGTAAGGAATAATATGGGAACATATATCAAGCTCATCCTGGCTTATCTAAAGATAGGTCTCTTTGGCTTCGGTGGCGGATACGCCATGCTGTCACTCGTGCAGAACGAGACTGTGGGCTCAGGCTGGATAACATCACAGATGTTTACCGACATTGTCGCGATTTCACAGATGACACCGGGCCCAATCGGCATCAACAGTGCGACTTATATCGGATATGTGGTCACAGGCAGCATCTGGGGCTCTATAGTGGCCACCCTAAGCGTTGTTATCCCGCCATATATTCTCGTGCTGATGGCTAGCCATTACATCTCCAGCCACAAGGATAACGACTTCATACAGGGTGCCTTCACCGGCCTCCGTCCTGTAGTGGTGGGATTGATAGCCTCGGCCGCGCTCCTGCTGATGAACAGCGAGAACTTTGGCTACGAAACAACCGAAAGAATTCTGTCAGTAATCATATGCATTGCATCATTCAGTGTAGTATACTTCACACGCATACACCCCATTTTGGTGATAATTGCGGCAGGCATAGCGGGATTATTACTTTTTTAGACATTTTTTATGTGATTAAGAACAAAATAATCACTCCACGTCTTTAACAATTAATAATATTTTCGTATCTTTGCGAGTTGAATTTTGTAAAGAATAACTTTGGCTACTATAATATCAATAATAATAGGCTGTTTATCCATAGGCATCATCTTGTCAGCGCCCATGGGACCTATTGGCATATTGTGCATCCAGCGCACACTAAACAACGGACGACAGTCGGGATTCTTTACCGGCATAGGCGCCGCCATTAGCGATCTCTTCTACTGCCTTATCGCAGGGTTGGGACTGTCTATTGTTACCGATTTTATCGACGATAACGAGAATATCCTCCAGGTGGCAGGCAGTATTTTCCTTATCATCTACTCTGTCTACATGATAATCCACAAGCCAGTAAAGGAGGTCAAGGACACCGAGGTGAGCGTCAACCGCACCCGTGACATGATCACCGGTTTCTTCTTCACCCTGTCCAACCCCTTGATCCTATTCTTGATTCTCACTCTGTTTGCACGCTTTTCGTTCCCTATGGCCGATTACAAATTCTACCACATCGTGATCGGGTATATATTCATCGTCCTGGGAGCGTTACTGTGGTGGACAGTGATAACCTATGCCGTGGACAAGGTGCGTGGACGGTTTAACATCAATAGCATGATTGTTATCAACCGTATCATGGGCAGCATATTGCTAATCATGTCGCTATATGGTCTCATCACCGGCTCTATAGCCTGTCTGCAACAGTACAACGTGATATGAACAGTACCACAAGCAACATCATCATCCACTCGGCACAACGGCTGGAGAACATGTCACTCGAGGAAGCATCAAGGGAGATGTCTTGCCTGCCGCAGCATGCCATCGGATGTGTCAACTGGCCTCACGTCCACAGTTACTGCCCGCAGGCAGAGTTCTCCATTGCCCATTCCAGCAACTACCTGTTCATCAGTTTCCATGTAGTGGGGGAGGACTTGAGAGCGGTGAACTCCGCCAACCTTAGCCCCGTGGCACAGGACAGTTGTGTGGAATTCTTCATGCAGGTTCCTGGCAGCCCCGAGTACTGGAACTTCGAGTTCAACTGCATAGGAACAGTCAATGCCAGCCATCGCATTGAACGCCCAAACGCCATCAGGCTCAACGATGAGCAAATCGCTTCAATACTGCGTTATTCCACGTGTGGTAACACTACGTTTGAAGAGCAAAAGGGAATACACGAGTGGAATCTGATCGTGGCCATCCCATTAACACTGATAGGCATTGATTTCAATAATCTGCCACAGCACATCATGGCAAATGTTTACAAGTGTGGTGACGCAACGAGTCATCCTCACTACGTATCATTGTTCCCCATAAACACTGAACGTCCCAATTTCCATCAGCCGCAGTACTTCGGCCCCATGATTCTGGAATGAAAATCATTATCGCCATGGATTCTTTCAAAGGTAGCATGAGCGCGCTTGATGCGTGTCATGCCGCCAAACTTGGCATCCAGGACAGCGGAGTTCCCACGCGCGAAGCGGTGTTATTACCCGTGAGCGATGGGGGAGAAGGAATGCTTAGCGCCATCACACATGCCTCCGGCTACGTCATCGAGCAAACCGAGGTGACAGGGCCGTTACACGGCATGCGCGTCATGGCCAGGATTGGATACAGCCACGACGGGACCACTGCCATTATAGAGTCTGCCCAGGCTTGCGGACTGCACCTGCTGGCGTCACACCAGCGGAACCCGCTCCTCACCACCACTGCGGGAGTAGGGGAGATGATACTCCAAGCAGTTCGTCGAGGATGCACAAAAATCTTGATAGGACTGGGAGGAAGCGCAACAAATGACCTTGGTACCGGAATGCTCAGCGCCCTGGGCGTGGAATTCCTTGACAAGGAAAACCGCCAGGTCACAATGTCAGGTGCAACAATGTCCGACATCAACACAATCAGTTTACCCAACCCATTACCAGACCAGCTGTCAATAACAATTGCCAGCGACGTCAACAACCCGCTTCTGGGCACACGGGGTGCGGCATTCACATTTGCACCACAAAAAGGGGCAACTCCCCACATGGTAACACAACTGGAACAAGGTGCCATGTCACTGAGCACAGTAATCGACAAAGTCACCGGAAGGTCCTGTGCCAGTCTTCCCGGGGCAGGTGCGGCAGGAGGCTTAGGATATGCACTGATGTCATTCTTTAACTGCAGGATAGAATCCGGAGCTAAGACAATACTGGACATCTTGGACTTCGACGCTTACTTGAAAGGGGCAAGCCTTGTCATTACCGGAGAAGGTCACAGCGACTCACAAACCCTCATGGGGAAAATACCGCAGCACGTGATGCAGCAGGCAACCGCAAGAGGCATTAAGACAATACTTCTTTCGGGAGGAGTGAGTGACAGCACCGAGTTGTTGAGAGCTGGCTTTCATAGGGTCGCTACCATCACACCTACAGGCCAGATCCTAGCACAAGCAATGGAACGAAACACTGCCATGGCAAACATGGCACGTGCCTCACGCGACATCATTACTCAAATCGCATCGTCGCTGTAGGTTTGATCGTGCTCACGATATAACTGGGACCAAGCAACGTGATATAAGAAGCCACAACAACACCCACATTCAGCGCAACGATCACCCACACATTCAGGCATATAGGCACATAAGGCATGTAATAAACATCGGCATTGAGCTTAACTATATGGAAATAATGCTGCACTAGAGCCAACGTCAGGCCTATAGCATTTCCCAGCACAAGCGATTTGAATATAAGCTTGTGAGTGAGGTAGATGAATATACGTCTTATCGAGCTGTTGTCACATCCAAGGGCTTTGAGCACACCTATCATGCGCACCCTCTCCAGGATAATCATGATAAGAGCAGAGATGAGTGTAAAGCCCGATACAATCACCATCAGAACCAGAATGATAACCACATTCATATCAAGCATTGACAACCAAGAGAAAAATGCAGTGTTATTTTGGAAAGTGTTAGACACGTTATATAGCGTCTTGTTTTCTTTTTCAATACAGTTGGAGGCCAGGACCGAGTTAATGGTATAAGAATCCTCTAAAAGCGTTTCCATGTCACTCATGTTAATACCCACATAGTTACCTGTATCCCCGTTCCACCCGTTCACCTGCTGCACCAACGAGATGTTTCCCAGCATAATGGTGTTATCAAACGATTCAAAGTCAGTGCTGAACACACCAACTATCTTTGAATTTCTGACCTTCACCTTACTGTCAATGAAATAAGTGAGCACCTTGTCGCCTTTTTTAAGATTCAATGCCTTGGCGACCGCTTGAGATATCACGACCTCACTAATGTTGGCAGTGTTGGCAGTGTCGGCAATACTGGGCACACGGCCGTCGACCAACCTGGACTCAATATAAGACCAATCAAATCCCGCGTCAACACCACGGTACTCAACCCCCTTGAAATCGTCATTAGTCTTCAATATGGCAGGCTTGTCGGCAATGAGGCTTATCGACTCTATCTTGTCCATTAAAACCTTATTATCACGCAATGCCTCATACACTTCACGTCCGTTAACCGTAGCGTAGTTCTCATCTAGCCCCAGAACCGCATTATTAATTTTCACATGAGCATCCAGTGAATAAATCTTGCCGGTAACTTCGTTTTTAAAGCCCATTACTATTGCTATCGACAATATCATGACAACCACAGCCAAGACTATGCCCGTGAGTGCAATTCCCATGCCAGGACTTCCCTTGCGGGATGATTTACCAAGCCTAAGTCGGCGCGCTATGAACAGCTCAAAATTCATTATACTTACTTTTTTTTACAAAAGTACTCAAAAAATAGGTATCAATGCCAATAATTTAGTAATTTTGCATTCCCAAAGTGGATTTTTCATGAAATTACTAAATAACATACTTCTCGTGATCTTTGCACCAGGCGAAGGGTGGAAAGACATCAACATGGCTGGTATCCCAACGGCCAAAGTCTTGTCACAGGCGTTCTTTCCTTTACTTATAGTATTGGCAATCAGCGCATTCATGCCCATAGTTTACGGTGAGCCCACCTCTATAGGCAAGTTGGCATTATCGGCAATAGTCATTGCATCGTCATTCTTTTTTACCTATTATATTACAAATTACCTACTGGGAGGATTCTTCCCCGAGCTAGTAAAAACCAAAGCAGGGCAGGGCAGAATGAACGACCTCATTCTTTATAGCCTGATTTTTTACGTTTTGTTGTTCATCATCAGGCACATGCTTCCCATCGATTTCACACCAGTGAAATTCCTCATGGCTTATGTAGCCTACATTGTACACAAGGACATACCATACCTGGGGATAGAAGAGAAAAAAGTCCCCAAATTTGAGATAATTGCATCATTACTCATGATGCTGCTCCCGTTGCTTTTCATATTTATATTTGACATTTCATTCAATCTGAACTATGGCATTATCTAAGATCAACATAAAAAACAGGAAGGCCACCTTTGACTACGAAATTATCGAGACAATGGTTGCTGGTATTGTACTGACAGGAACCGAGATAAAATCCCTGAGACAAGGCAAGGCAGGTCTTACCGACACTTACTGTCTCAAGCAGAACAACGAACTGTGGGTTAAAAACATGTATATTGCCGAGTACTCATATGGTTCTTATAATAATCACACCACACACCGCGACCGCAAGTTATTGCTCAACCGCAAAGAGCTCACCAAGCTCTTCAAGAGCATAGAGCAGCCAGGATTTTCAATCGTGCCACTGCGCATATTCATAAACGAGCGCGGTTTAGCCAAGATGGTTATTGCCATAGCCAAGGGTAAAAAAGTTTACGACAAGCGTCAGGCAATCAAAGAGCGAGAAGACCGCCGCAACATCGACCGCATGTTTAAGCATTAAAAACCACAAACTCTATATAACTCAGAAAGCCTAAAAAGTTTAGAGAGCATAGAAGCATAGAGAACATAGAGAACATAGAGAACATAGAGAGCTTAGAAAGCTTAGAAAGCCTAGACTTCACAACATCAAAATAGAGGAGAGTAGATCTCCTCTAAAACATTGTTAATCTATTTAACATAATATGGATTATCACCTAAAAATGGATATTAGATAATATCAGTCAACCATTCTCAAAACCATCACATTACATGCCATTATTTGCCTTTATTTTTCTTAGCTCGGCTCTGTTTCTTTTTCTCATCGGCTTTTAATTTTTCAATGATTTTGAGGTGAGACTCGGCTAAGTCATCAAGTTCAAGTTTTTCATAAATCTGAGCCAATGCAACATGAGGTTCGATGCGTTTCTTGTCAACACGTAGAGCACGCTTATAACTCTTAATGGCTGCAGGCACGTCACGTTGTTCCTGATACAGGACAGCCAATCCCATGTGAGCCTCAAAACAATCAGCATTAAGCTTTATAGCGCGTTTAAATTCAGCCTCAGCACTTTCAGTTTCATCAATAGCCATGAGCAGACGTGCTTTACCAACCATTGCGTCAAAACTGTCAGGACATATGTGCAAAGCTTTATTGAAGTTAGCCAAAGCCGATTTTATCGCTATTTCATCCATGTTGCGACGTTTCTTGTTACCATAAGGCACTCCGTCTTCAGTCACAACACCTCCATAACTCATAGACTGATTACCCATCGCCACATACTCAGCAGCTAGTTCACAGAGCATTTTCTTCTGGTAGTCAATGGTTTCCTGCATCGTGTTGATTATACCCTGGTATCTCTTGAAACGGCGGAATTTTGCAGATATAAGCCTCTGGGCAGCAGGATTTTTCAAAACATCCTTTATCTCCATTGCCTGTGCAAAATATTCCACAGCCATTCTGAATTCGTCATGGTCAAGCGCATGGCTGGCACGGCGGTACAGGTCGTAGGCTTTCTCTAGATTGATGGCATCATCCACAATCGCCTGGTTATTAAACTGTCGGCTAAAGTTCAATATCGCATTATTAACGATGATATCCCTCTCAGACAACGGCTTAAGCAACTTTATGCCTTCTAGTGTAGTACAACGTGACAATGCCACATAGGTTTGCCCGCTGGAGAAGGCTCCGCCGGCAAAGTCTATTATCACATTATTAAATGTGAGTCCCTGGCTCTTGTGAACCGTCAGTGCCCAAGCCGGCTTAACAGGCAGTTGTTGAAATGAACCGAGGATGTTCTCCTCCACTACCCTCTTCTTCTCGTTATAGGTGTATTGCATGTTTTCCCACACCTCGGGATCCACCTCACACACTGCCCCACTCTCCAGTTCGATCTTTACAGCCGAGTCAAGTGACTTGATTTTACCGATTGTTCCGTTCACCCAGCGGCCCTCCTTGTCGTTGCGTATAAAGATAACCTGAGCACCCACTTTCAGCACCAGTTCTTTTGCAGTGGGCAAATCATTCTCTGGAAAATTTCCTTCAATATTCCCTGTGAACACGTGTTCCGGAGTCTTTAGCGCCGACATGTGTTCGTCATTTATCGAGTCCACAGTGTCGCGGCGAGTGGCAAGCGTGATTGAGAATTCATCGCTGTCAGGATGTCCGGGCGCATAGCGGCTATTAAGCAGCATCATGTCCTGAGATGTTGTGCGTGCCACCCTGACATTGTCTAGCAGAGAAATAAAGTGTCCGTCACTTTGACGATATATTTTTTTAAGTTCAATGGGGACTAGTCCCAGGTCTCCAAACACATGGGCATTGAAGAAAAAGAACTGGCGGTAAAAGCGACCCAATATATCACGCATGTCTCGCGTCACTACGGGCTCCAGCTGGAAGATATCACCAACAAAGAGCAGTTGCTTGCCACCGAACGGCTCTCGCATGTTTCCCGAGAACACTCGAAGAACCTTGTCAATGAAGTCGATGATATCGGCCCTAACCATTGATATCTCATCAATGATGATCAATTCCAGTTCCCTGAGCAGTTTAACCTTGTTCTTGGGATAACGCTGTGTCTTCCTGATGGTCTTGGGGGTAAAGTCAGGATCATCGGGTAAAAGCGGCTTGAACGGAATCTTGAAAAAAGAATGAAGCGTCTGTCCTCCAACGTTCACCGCCGCAATGCCAGTTGGCGCCAGCACAACGTACTTCTTTTTTGTGTTGGCACATATATACTTTAGGAACGTGCTCTTTCCCGTCCCGGCTTTACCGGTAAGGAACACGCTCCTGTGGGTATGCTTTATCATGTTCCACACGTTCTGGAACTCAGGATTATTCAAGTCAAGGTTTTCGGGAAGATTATTGCTCATGAACTGTAATTACTCTTTCATTAGAATTAACACGTAAAAGTACTAAAAATTACTGGCACGACCTAATATTTCGGGTAAAAAAAAGCAGCGCCCTGTTTGTGAGCGCTGTCTTGAGATGTCAGTATGTTATGTGCTGAACATTAGAAGCGGAATCCCAATGTTGCAGTTACACGGTTGTTATTATCCTTAACTTCAGTTCCCACGGTAGGCAGGTCTGAGATACCCGAGAACGCATGGTAATTGGTCTTGCGGCACTGGTTCACATAGGCCATGTCAAAATAGAAACTTCCCGAGTGGTAACCAAAACCGGCTGTGATGTGCTGGTTGCTGGTGTCATAGCTGTAAGCAGGATCCGAGCCTGATACTTCAACGGCAACCAGATCGTCTTTAACAACATCCTTGGCAGGAGAAGTTTGGTAAGAATATCCGGCACGGAGGCTGAAGTTGGGAGTCACCCTGAACTCAGCACCCACTCTAGCGGTGTGTGAGGGCTGCAGGTAATTCTTGATCTCAACAGTTGCATCGGGGAGCTCTGTACCGCCGTCGTCACAGATTCGCATTGTTTCATTTCCTGTGTATTCATAGTCAGCACTGAGAATAGCCTTTCCGCCCACTACAGTAGCAACACTACCGATAAACTTCCACGGAGTCTTAATCTTGTAGTAAACCGAGTTTAAGGGATAATACTCAGTGAGAGTGTAGTTATCCACCTTTTCACCATAGAATTCTGCGCTGATGTTTCCGTCATACACATCTTTCATGCTGTAATAAGTGGGAGAGTGAACGGCAGCACCGATGCGGAACTCATTTACAGGCTTGAAAATCATACCGAATTTTGCATTAACACCTGTTCCCACTGTGCGAGAATTATTTACGATACCCAAGGCACAATTGCCGTCAACAAGCTTAGCCTTAGAAAGATTTGACTGATCAAACACCACTGTATTCTCAAGGTTTTCGCCATAATACCTGTAGTGTTCATATTCCATCTCAGTAAAACCGATGCTGAGACCCAGGTACAACTTGTTCACCAAGTTACAGCCAAAGGCTGCATTATAGACATCGGTGTGGCCCCACTCTTCAACCTCAAACTCTCCGGTACCATAGCATCCGTCGTAGCCTAATCCCTCGAATGTCTTGTCACTTGTGGGATTCATGATATAAGTGCGGTAAGCTGCGATTTGGTCCCAACGCGCGTATCCGTCAAAATAGGGATCCTTCCTGGTCAAATCGGCCACGGTTGTACCGTCCATCATTGCTTTCTCCGCAATGTAGTTGGTAACAGAGGTCGGGATATTAGCCATGACACCACTGTAATGACGGCGGAAGGAATTAACGCGGTTGTAAGTAAGACCAATGTTGAAGTTAGGCATTGTCTCGTTATTAAGTTTGAAAGCGCCAACATATCCCACACCCGTGAACAACAGTTTGTTAGTATTGGTCTTAGTGCCCGCTGCGGTGCTTGACAACAAATCCATATCAGCAGTAACGTTCACGTCCGAGCTACGGTATACACCTATACCACCAGGGTTTTGATTAAGCGAAGAAATGTCACCACCAAGTGCTCCGAACGCACCGCCCATGGCCACAAAACGTGATGTACCGCGGAGTTGACTCTCCGAATAATGTAAAGCGTCAAAGGTATATTGTGCACTGGCTGCCAAAGGCATACTCAGCAAAGCCAGCATTAACATCTTATTTCTCATTTCAAAATTATTTTTCGATTGTTTTTATAAAAGGCTTGCCGCTATGTAAATGGCAGCAAGCCCGTATAATTAATGTCATGCAGTTAAACGATGTTTCCTGACCGGGGCATTAGTGACGGCCACCGCCTCCACCGCGGCCTCCACCGCCGCTGAAGCCACCGCCTCCGCGGCTACCTCCGCCGCTGAAACCACCACCGCGACTGCTGCTTCCGCTGAAGCCACCACCACGACTGCTGCTACTGCTACTTCCGCCTCCGTTATAAGTGCGGCCGGATCCAACCGAACCTCCGTCATAAGTGCGGCTAGGTGTACTGTTACCGCTGCCAAAGACGCGAGTGCTCTCACTACGTGAAGCTCTGCCTCCCGATACACTTGAGCCTGAACGGCTTGACACGCTGGCGCTTGTGCGACCGCTGTTCATACCTCCCATGTTACCTACGCTTGTCGCGGGACGACGGCCTGTGTTCATACCTGTGCCACCTCCAGTTGTACCGGGGCGTGTGCGGCCATTGCTCATGCCTCCACTGGCTGTGCGAGGACCATTGTTGCCAGTCCCGTATGATCCGCGTCGTGTACCATCGCCCGACATATTGCTGCGGCTACCATAGTATCCACCATTGCCGACGCGGCTTGATGTTGCGGCAGGACGACGGGGGTTATTATATCCAAAACCGCGACGGTCCCATCCGCCATTGTGCCAGTGACGGTCCCATGACCAGTGGTTATAATTCCATGAGTGTCCCCAATGATTCCAACCGTGGTGCCATCCCCAGTTATCCCAACCGTGATGCCACCCCCAGTGATTCCAGGCCCAGTGGTTATGCCATCCCCAGCCCCAGTTCCAGCCATAGTCCCAACGAGACCAGTAATAAGGACGATACCAGGGATCGTAGAAGAACGGGTCATACCACGTGCCCCAAGTGACAAATGTGGGAGTACCCACAATGAGGTTCACCGTAGGGGTGCTATCGTAGTAAAGAGTCAACAACTCTTCGTCATCACTTCCACTAACGACAGCGGGATTATAAAAACGCTCAATACGCTGGGTGTTAGAGAATGTTCCGTTCTCATCACCAGCAACCGAATCAATGGGCTCATAAGATGATTCAAACTCATCTCCACGACGGTTGTAACGATCAACGTCCCAGTCATTGTTGTCATAGTACTGGGTTGTCGTTGTTGTGGTTGTAACCTTGGTAACGGTCGGGGTAGAGCCAGGTCTTACTTGCACCTTCTGGGTTGTAGACTTGTTGGACTTTGATGCATCATAATAGATATCATCATAGTCCTGAGCCATCGCTAAACTGCTTGCGCCCAGCGCAAACACGCTTAAAAATGTAAAAACTCTGTTCTTCATAACCTATATTGTTTTAATTTGTTCCAGTTCAGCTTTGTTGTATTAGACTGAACAACATGCTAAAAGTTTAAAAAGCAGTGCAATTTAATCATATATTTTCACATACAGAGGGTTTTGAAGTAAAAAAATTACTAAAATAGCCAATTTTTATTGTATTTTACCACTTTATATATAGAAGAGCACTCATTTGAGACAATTTTTGTGTAATTTTGTACCATGATCGACGGAATAAAAATTTTCAGTGCCCCGCTCCAAGGGTTCACCGACAACGTGTGGCGTAATGCACATGCACGCCATTTCAGTGGTGTGGACGTTTATTGCACCCCGTTCCTCAGGATTGAGCACGGCTCGTTCCGGAAAAAGGACACCCGAGACATCCTTCCAGCTAACAATACAGTGCCGGCCTTGCTACCACAAATCCTTGCCAGCACGCCCGATGAAGTGGCAGCCATGGTGACCGAGGTCACACAGATGGGCTACACATCGATTGATATCAACATGGGGTGTCCTCACCCACCCGTTGCAGGAAAACACAAGGGATCAGGTATACTGAAATATCCCGATGAAATGGAGAAAATGTTTATGAAACTCTCTCAATTCCCCGGTATTAAATATTCAGTTAAGATGCGGCTAGGATGGGACGACAACACCCAATGGGAAAAAGCCCTGGACTTGCTGGAAATCATCGAACCGGTCCACGTGACATTGCATCCACGCATAGGGAAACAACAATATAAAGGAGAACTTGATATTTTACAATGTAAAGAGTTTATAAACAGTAGTAAATACCCGGTCGTACTAAACGGAGGAATCGTAACAACTGAAAACATTAAAAGCGGCATTTCATTATCCCGCAAGGTTAATGGTATCATGATAGGAAGAGGACTGCTCTCCCACCCTCACATGCTTCAGGAGAAAGTCTCTGCAGGTACGCTCCAAAGTTTCCACGACGACCTGCTTAACGGGTATGCTGAGGTTTTGACTGGCGGGGAGACACAGTTACTGACCAAAATGAAAACAATTTGGGAATATTTTTTGCCCGAATCAGACCGCAAATCACGTAAACTAATCAAGAAATGCCGTTCGATGGACCAGTATCCTGAACTTGCAGCGGCAGCAATCAGGAGTTTTGACGAGAACAACGGTTAAACCCCGAGAGGCAAACGGCTAGAACCGCAGATAAAAACCCTGGCAAAGGGATTTGTAAGCCTCGCTATACACCCCCGGCGAGGTTTCAATGACAAGTTCAGAAATCACTGTTTCGCACATCTTTTTCGATATTTGCCACAAAAGTCGGACCGGTTCTTTTCCGGCAACCGAAATCACTTCGGTTATACTGCTTACAAACAATTTGTTATCCTGGCAAACATCAAGTATTTCTTCACGCACATCCGCAGGCGATATAATCGCTATTTTTCCATCATCCTCGAGCAGTTCGGCGGCATGGGATAACAGCTTTTCATAAGTGAGAGTAACCGTGTGACGCGCATTACGCCTTGACTGGTTTGGAGCTAATATCCCATTCACAAAGAACGGTGGGTTCGAAACGATCAAATCGTACTTTTTCCCGCAATCAAATTTCGTGAAGTCACACTCATGGCAATGAAGCCTGTCACCCCATGGACTACTCTTAAAGTTTTCCTTTGACTCTTCAATGCTATCATGATCAATATCAACGGCATCTATTGCCGCGACAGATGAACGTTGGGCAAGCATCAGAGCGATAAGTCCGCAACCAGTCCCAACGTCAAGCGCCGTTGTCACACCACTCACATCACACCAGGCACCTATCAAAACGCCATCGGTCCCCACTTTCATTGAGGACCGACAGTGTTCAACTGAAAATTGTTTAAATCTAAACATTTATGCTTTAACAGTATTCATCCCAAGATTTAATCTCCATGTCATCGATGGTAAGGTCGCAGAAGGCATCGATAAACGTAGCTGCGAGACGAGCATTAGTGATCAAGGGCACGTTAAGGTCTACTGCCGCACGACGGATCTTGTAACCATTGGTTAACTCGGTCGAAGTCAAGTTCTTGGGGATGTTCACAACCAGGTCAACGCTACGGTCATGCAACATATCAATTGCCTGCGGCGTACGGTCAGGTTCACTGGGCCAGTAGACTTTAATGGCAGGAACACCGTTATCGTTGAGATACTGGTGGGTGCCGCCTGTAGCATACAGCTGATACCCTTTCTTGTGCAGTTTGATTGCCGAGTCAAGCATGTCAGCCTTCATCTTAGCCGTACCGGTGCTCAGGAGGATACCACGTTTGGGAACACGATGGCCCACCGAGAGCATAGCCTTGAGAAGCGCCTCGCTGGAGCTATCGCCCACACAGCCCACCTCACCGGTCGACGACATGTCAACACCGAGCACGGGATCCGCACCCTGGAGGCGAGAGAAAGAGAACTGAGAAGCTTTGATGCCCACATAGTCCAGGTCAAACGCGTTCTTATTAGGTTTCTCGACAGGGATACCCAGCATCACCTTGGTGGCAAGGTCAATGAAGTTTATCTTGAGAACCTTAGAAACGAACGGGAAACTGCGTGATGCGCGCAGGTTACACTCAATCACCTTGATATCGTTATTCTTAGCAAGATACTGGATATTGAAAGGACCGCTGATATTGAGAGCCTTAGCAATCTTACTGCTTATCTTCTTAATGCGGCGAATGGTCTCAACATAGAGTTTCTGGGGCGGACACTGGATAGTCGCGTCTCCCGAGTGCACACCGGCAAACTCAATGTGCTCACTGATGGCGTACAGTTTGATTTCACCGTTTTGTGCAACACAGTCCCACTCGATCTCCTTGGCATTCTGAATGAACGAGCTCACGACAACGGGATGGGTCTTAGACACATTGGCCGCCAGTTGCAGGAAACGGGCCAGTTCCTCATCATTAGAACAGATGTTCATCGCTGCGCCCGAGAGCACATAGCTGGGTCTAACGAGCACAGGGTAACCAACCTCGGCCACGAAGTCGTGGATGTCGTCAAGCGACGTGAGCTCGCGCCATGCAGGCTGATCGATGCCCAGCTCGTCAAGCATGGCCGAGAACTTGTGGCGGTCCTCAGCATTATCAATGCTCTTGGCCGACGTGCCCAAGATATTAACACCCTGAGCGTCAAGCTTTATAGCCAAATTATTCGGTATCTGTCCGCCTGTGGAGAGAATCGTCCCGTGAGGAGTCTCTAGTTCGATGATATCCATCACGCGTTCAAATGTTAGCTCATCAAAGTAAAGGCGGTCACACATGTCATAGTCGGTCGACACAGTCTCGGGGTTATAGTTGATCATCACCGAGCGGTAACCTTCTTTCTTAACAGTGAGCAACGCATTTACACTACACCAGTCAAACTCTACCGAGCTACCGATGCGGTAAGCACCAGAGCCAAGCACAACGATAGACTTGCCGTCCTTCTCGTAGTTGATGTCATGTTGATTACCATTATAGGTCATGTACAGGTAGTTGGTCATGGCGGGATACTCAGCGCCGAGCGTGTCGATTTGTTTCACAACGGGAGTGATACCCAGTTCCTTGCGCTTGCCGCGCACACGGAGGTTAGCTTCGTCACCATTGCCCAGAGCGCCTTTAAACACCGCACGGCCAATCTGGAAGTCACTGAAGCCCTGCTGCTTCGCCTGCAGCATCAGAGCCGGTGACACCTCTCCAAGCGAATCACACTTCTCTAGCTCTATTGCTGTGTTATAAAGGTTTTCCAGTTTGTGAAGGAACCACTTGTCAATCTGAGTGAGGTCATGGATTTTATCCACGGTGTACCCTGCACGGAAGGCTGCCTCGATGGCAAAGATGCGGCGGTCGGTGGGTTCACTGAGTGCCTTGTCCAGGTCACCGATGTTGAGAGGTTGGTTTTCTATAAAACCATGCTTGCCCTGCCCTATCATGCGCAGACCCTTTTGAATCACCTCCTCAAAAGTGCGGCCTATCGCCATCACCTCGCCAACGCTCTTCATCGAAGATCCGATCTCGCGTTTAACCCCATGGAACTTACCAAGGTCCCAACGTGGTATCTTACAAACAATATAGTCGAGAGCCGGTTCAAAGAACGCCGACGTGACCTTAGTCACAGAATTCTTAAGGTCAAACAGACCGTAACCCAGACCCAGCTTAGCTGCTACAAAAGCCAGGGGATAACCGGTAGCCTTTGACGCCAAGGCCGAACTGCGGCTCAAACGGGCGTTAACCTCAATGACACGATAGTCCATCGACTTGGGGTCATAGGCATACTGGATGTTACACTCTCCCACGATGCCCAGGTGGCGTATGATGTTGATCGCTAATTCACGCAGGTAATGATAGTCGTCGTTTGAGAGTGTCTGGGACGGAGCCACAACGATACTCTCACCGGTGTGTATACCCAGCGGATCAAAGTTCTCCATGTTACACACCGTGATACAGTTGTTGAAACGATCGCGGACCACCTCATATTCAATTTCCTTCCAGCCCTTGAGAGATTTCTCCACGAGAACCTGGGGAGAGAACGACAGAGCCTTCTCAACAAGAGCGCGCAGCTCCTGCTCGTTATCACAGAATCCACTGCCAAGGCCGCCAAGCGCATATGCCGCACGCACGATAACAGGGTATCCGACCTTCTCAGCAGCTGCAACAGCATCGGCCATGGTTTCAACAGCCTCGCTCTTGATGGTCTTGACGTTGATCTCATCCAGCTTTTGGTTAAACAGCTCGCGGTCCTCAGTGTTCATGATAACATCAACCTGGGTACCAAGCACTTCCACACCTAGGCGCTCCAGAGCTCCGCTCTTGTACAGTTCCACGCCGCAGTTGAGTGCAGTTTGACCGCCAAATGCCAGTAAGAGCCCGTCGGGGCGTTCTTTCTCAATCACACGCTCCACATAGGGGGGAGTAACGGGAAGGAAATAAATCTTATCGGCAAACTCCTCGCTGGTCTGCACGGTAGCGATATTAGGGTTAATGAGAACGGTGGTGATACCCTCTTCCTTCAACGCCTTGAGCGCCTGGGATCCAGAGTAGTCAAACTCACCTGCCTCGCCTATCTTCAAGGCTCCCGAACCTAATATCAGCACTTTGCTATATTTCTTTGTCATAACTTCTCGATTGTTTTATGATATGAGTGATACCCGGTTATTTCTTGATTGAATCCATGAACTTGTCAAAGACAAACTCGGTGTCGGAGGGACCGCCGCATGCCTCAGGATGGAACTGAGTGGAGAAGAAAGGTTTTGTCTTATGCCTGATTCCCTCGTTGGTCCCGTCATTCATGTTCACGAACAAGGGTTCCCAGTCCTCGCCCAGAGTAGTTGTATCCACGGCAAACCCATGGTTCTGGGAAGTAATGAAGCAACGGTTAGTACCCACTTCGCGCACAGGTTGGTTGTGGCTACGGTGGCCATACTTGAGTTTATACACCTTGGCTCCAGCAGCTTTGCTGAGCAACTGGTTGCCCATGCAGATGCCACACACAGGTTTGTCTCCCTCGAGCGCCTTGCGAATGTGCTCCACGGTCTTCTCTGCGAAGTCGGGATTACCGGGACCGTTGGCAATGAACAGGCCATCATAGTCCATCGAATTGAAGTCATAGTCCCAGGGCACTCTCACCACGTGGGCTCCTCGCTTGACCAGGCAACGGATAATGTTGTTCTTCACACCGCAATCCACGAGTACAACTCGCTTGGGGTTACCCACACCGTATTCCTTCACCTCCTTGCAGCTGGCCTTAGCAACCAGATTCTCTGCGTTAGGGTCATACAGGTCAACGTCGGCCTCTCCTTCCACGACAATCTTGCCCAGCATGGAACCTTTGTCACGAAGCAACTTGGTCAAAGCGCGAGTGTCGATGCCATAGATTCCCACCACGTTCTCGTCAACGAGCCACTGCGACAGGCTGCTGGCAGCATTCCAGTGACTATAGTCCCACGAGTAGTCCTGGCACACAATAGCCTCGGGGTGAATCTTCTCACTCTCGAGAAATTCACTCATACCGTCTTTTTCCCCGCGTGGAGGGACGCCATAATTGCCAATGATGGGATAGGTTGAAACTAGGATTTGACCCAAATAGGAAGGGTCGGTGAGACTTTCGGGGTAAGAAGTCATGGCGGTATTAAAGACTACCTCGCCTGAGCATGCCTTAACTGCGCCAAATGAAAAACCCTCAAATTGTGTTCCGTCCTCAAGGACAAGGACAGTCTTTTTTGTTTCCCTCATATATTTACAAATTGTTGAATTATCATTTGCCGGTTACCCGTATTAGAGAAAACCATGCAAATTTAGTCAAATAATTCTTAATTAGCAACCTCTGTAAAGCGCCATGACGCTTTTTTAATTTATTTTAAATCGTTAAACAACATTTATGGATTTTAGATTCAAAAAGCGGCGAACTACTATTGGCAATAACAAAAACTTTATGTAACTTTGCAAATACTTTTTTTTGAAACCAAACTAAACAATCACAAACATATGGAAATTGTAGGTAAAATCATTTTAAAGTTACCCCTGCAGACAGGCGTATCTAAGGCCGGCAACAACTGGCAGAAACAAGAATACGTGTTGGAGACATTCAACGAAGCGTACAACAGAAAAATCCACTTTGACTTCTTCGGCGAGCGTGCAAACCAGTACCCCCTGGAAGTGGGCGACGTGATCAAACTGAGCTTTGACATCGAAAGCCGCGAGTATAACGGCCGCTGGTTCACCAGCATCCGCGGTTGGAAGACCGAGCCCGCCGACGTTAACGCCCCTGCAGCAGCGCCCGCTCCTGCACCCGCACCCGCAGCTCCCTACGCCGCCGCTCCTGCACCCGCAGCACCCGCGCCTGCACCCGCAGCACCTACGGCTCCTGCCGACTTCGGTGGCGGAACCGACGACGACCTGCCGTTCTAAACAAGGAATCACATCAACACCATATAATAATAGCGGAGCGACCGATGTCCCTCCGCTATTATTATATGTCCACACTTTCACAGCCGTCTTGTGGCCCCGATGTAGTCATCGGTGATATCACTTCCCAGTGTCAACACTCTTCTCGACGTCATCCTCGTTCTTATCGTCAGTTTTATCCTTGTAAGTCGAGAAAAGTTTCTTGTCTCGCTCGACGCGCATCTTTTCACGCTTGCGCAACACTACATACAAGAGGGCGATAATAATTAAGCTGACGCCTATCACGCCGAAATAATGAAGGTATTCACCCCCGGTGAACAATGAACGGCCCATGTAGGCCATGAATGCAAGGTATACAAGGAGTGCCAGCGGCAACAAGGTTGTTCTATTTAACTTCTTCATTTTCTACTTCTTGGAAAAACGGGGACAACGTCGGGTCAAATTGTCCGGCAGTGAGGTGATTATAAATATTGATACAAGTCCAGGCGTCGATCGAGGCATAGCGTTGCTGGGCTTCGGTCAAGGTATCTGCCTCCCAGTTGCTGAGCTGCTGTCCCTTAGAGATGCGTTCCCCGAATAGAATCGCATATATCTTCTGGAGGCTGATGTCGGAGATGTGGTTTTGACGAGCCAAATCCTGCACGTCAACAAACCCATCAGGATTAATATCGGTATAACGTCTCATGGCGTTAACATCGTCATGCACCGACAGACCCACCTTGAGGCAATTCTTGTCTTCAAGATAATTGCGCAATACCAAGGGAATACCTATCTTATTTACCCTGAACAAGAAGCTCTCGCTGAGCGACGACAGCTGGATAAGGGCAACCTTGTGCATGCGGCCGCGCTTAAAGGACGGCCGTGTTTCGGTGTCAAACCCAACTATATCGCACTTGCGCAGAAAACTCACCGCGGCTTTTACCATCGACATCTTGTCAATGACATGGATAGTGCCAGGAAATGTAACCTGCGGCATTTCACTAACTGCCTCTTTACTGATAGATACTTTATACATGTAGTTACCTGTTGTTGTCAATGTCTACTGAACAGTCACACGGCAACATGCCGGGACTTTTCAAAGTGCAAAGTTACTTCAAAGTAGCGTAACGGCAAAATTTAACTTCATAACAAATCAAAAAACTTTAGTCTGGCAAAATCAAAAATAATGACGTATTTTTTTGTAAGTTAACATTAAAGGTAGTAACTTTGCAACTGTTACTTTAAACACGAGGACAATGCAAGATCTTGATAAAAAATTTTATAAAATAGGCGATGTTGCCACCATTCTGGGTATTCCCATGAGTACGTTGCGTTACTGGGAGACCCAGTTCACTATCATCAAACCGAGGCGCAATGCCAAGAACATCAGGTTCTACACCCCTAACGACATAGAAACAATACGCAAAGTGTACTATCTTGTCAAGGAAAAAGGACTCAAGCTTGATGCCGCACAGGACCAGATAAGGCACAACCGTGACGGCGTGGACAAGCGATTCGAGGTGGTAGAGCGCCTCAAGGGAATCAAGGACGAGTTGCTCGAGCTACAGCGAGCCATGGACCTGATAGTTAGGTAAACCATCCTTGGAACCCACAATAGCCCAATTGTGTATCAACACGAATAATGTACATTATTAATAATTGATAATATCCTTAATGGACAAAACGATATTCCATGTCATTATTTTGCTTTGTCTGGTAGCTTGTAACACACCACGTCCCCTGACGCAAGACGATTATGACCTGTCTATAAGAAATAATATGCCCTTTGAGGTAGATTCTTTCTATCGCATTCATGATGGATACTATGGCTTTTACACCAATCATGAGAAACATGTTCCTCCACAATATGTATTGAAGCCCGACGGTGCTTTTCACCTTATGACAAGACACTTGAGTAGCAAAACCGATTTACAACGAGTTGACGAGATATGGAGAAACATCAATGTGTTGCCCCAAGACGGTCGCATCGTGTGTACCGACCGCATTGTCAAGAACGGCAAATACCGTGGATTTGTTTACGTCATGCAGGAAGAAGGTTCCCCATTCGGCAACTATCATTGGGACGTTACTGAACCATCCAACATGCAATTTGCGTCACGCATCCTTGATTCTTTCCTCGACAATACCCGGGACATGGCGAGCGAAAGGACTGATACCCTACTAGTTCCAATGTCTAATCATGACTATTGGAAGCTAATAATCATGTGTGACACGGTATCAAACATCCATGTCGTGGAACGTATTCTTGAAAAAGCGTTCTCCACCGAACGCTATATCTTGCCTACACACCTGACATACTTTGCCGACAAGATGGAATATAACGGGAACACACCGGCCGCCCTTCGGCTCACGAAGCGCCGTGTCGAGATGGAACCCGACTATTATGAAGACACTTGCCGCTATAGTAAAGAAATAGCCGATACCTTTGCCCTGCGTCGCAAACATTACATGTACGACCTTGAACTCAAGCGTGAACTAGAGGACATCTTGGAGCGAGACCAGCATCACCGCACAAAGTGGCTACTCGCTTGCACCGAGCACCCGCAGGACAGCGCCAGGATCAACAAATTGGCAAACATGGCATTGTTCACCGACAGCGTTAATCTCCAGAGGGTTAAGGAAATTCTTGACTCCAATGGTTATCCCGAGAAAGAATTAGTAGGAGAACTCGCATCAATCGCCGTGTTTCTTGTGATTCAGCACGCTGATCTTGAAAACCAAATAAGCATGCTGCCTGCAATCAAGAATGCGGCGGCAAAAGACATTATCCCCAAAAGTTTTTTAGCAATGCTACTGGACCGCATCGAATTGCGCGAGGGACGCAAACAGAAGTACGGCACTCAAACTGATGACAATGGTAATGTCACTAACCTCCTTGATCCATCACGACTAAATGAATGGAGGCTGGAAATGGGATTACCACCCATTACAGCCAAGTGACATGATACTATTAAAAAAGGTTGGGGAATTAATCCTCAACCTTTCCTATCAGTTCGAACGGCAACGCCTCAGTGATCAGTACATTATAGAACTCTCCAACCGTTAGCGTCCGTGTTTTTTCGATCAGCACCTCGGGGTCGACCTCAGGCGAATCATACTGGGTGCGTCCCACGTAGTAGTCCTCTTCCTCTCGGTCAACTATCACCTTGAATGTCTTGCCCACCTTTTCGTCTTGGATTTGTTGCGAGATTTCTTCCTGCAAGTCCATGAGTTGCTGCAAGCGTCTGTCTTTCACGTCCTGCGGAATATCGTCGTCATAGTTCTTGGCGGCATACGTGCCGTCTTCCTCGCTGTATGCAAAGGCGCCCATGCGTTCAAAGCGCGCCTCACGCACAAATTCCATAAGCTCCTGGAATTCATCTTCGCCCTCACCGGGGAATCCGACCATGAGTGTGGTGCGCAAGTGAAGTCCAGGGACTTCCTGGCGCAATCGCTTGATAAAGTCGATAGTCTCCTGCTTACTGATGTGGCGCCGCATGTTGCCAAGGACCTTATCACTGACATGCTGCAACGCAACGTCCATGTAGCTGCACACGTTCTCATGACGTGCCATGACAGGAAGTATCTCGTAAGGGAACTGCGTGGGATAAGCATAGTGCAGCCTTATCCACTCTACCCCATCGATGCCTGCCATCTTGTCAATGAGTTCGGGGAGCATCATCTTACCATAGAGGTCAAGACCATAGGACGACAAGTCCTGGGCTATCACATTGAATTCCTTAACACCCTGTGCCACAAGGTTGCGCACTTCATCGAGCAACTGTTCCATGGGCACCGAGTGATGACGCCCCGTTATCAAGGGAATAGCACAAAAGGCACAAAAGCGGTTACATCCCTCCGATATCTTGATGTAGGCATAGTGGGGAGGCGTGGTCAGATAGCGCTCGCTGGCAATATCCTCGCGGTAGCTGTTGCCCAGGTCCTCAAGCATCTGCTTCCAGTTGAACTTTCCATAGAAATGATCAACCTCGGGCAAAGCCTCCATCAGGTCTGCCATGAAACGCTCGGCCAGACAGCCCATCACGATAAGCTTCCTGATGCGTCCTTCACGCTTAGCTTCACCAAGCTCCAGGATAGTGTTGATTGACTCCTCCTGGGCATCACGAATGAAACCGCAAGTGTTGACAACAACGATTTCGCCATCCACACGCTCGGGATTGTGCTCTATAGTGTAACCTGCCGCCTGAAATTGGCGAATGAGGTGCTCCGAATCAACAAGATTCTTGGAGCACCCCAACGATATAATATCAATTTTATTCTTTCTCACTTATTTGCCAAACAAGGATTTAACGAATTCTTCTTTGCGGAAAATCTGAAGGTCTTCCATTCCTTCACCCAGGCCGATGTACTTAACGGGAATCTGGAATTGGTCGCTGATGCCTATCACGACACCACCCTTGGCTGTGCCGTCGAGCTTGGTGACTGCAAGCGCATTGACCTCGGTAGCAGCAACAAACTGCTTAGCCTGTTCAAAAGCGTTTTGTCCTGTCGAGCCGTCCAGCACGAGAAGAATCTCGTGGGGAGCATCAGGAATGACGCGGCGCATCACATCCTTGATCTTAGTAAGCTCACGCATCAGGCCAACATTGTTGTGCAGACGACCTGCAGTATCGATAATCACCACGTCAGCACCCTGGGCATTAGCATGTGAAACAGTATCAAACGCCACCGATGCGGGATCAGTACCCATCTGGTGTTTGATTACGGGCACACCTACGCGTTGGCCCCATATCTCGAGCTGTTCATCGGCTGCGGCACGGTAAGTGTCGGCTGCTCCCAGGACAACATTGTTGCCGGCTTTCTTAAAGTGATAGGCCAACTTACCGATAGTGGTGGTCTTACCCACACCATTAACACCAACAACCATGATGACGTATGGCTTCTTGTCGGGAGCCACAGTAAAGTCCTCCATGCCGGCATTGTTGTTGTCGGCAAGCATTTGAGTTATCTCGTCACAAAGCAGATTGTTAAGCTCGGCAGTGTTGACATACTTGTCACGCTTAACGCGATCCTGGATGCGGTCAAGGATTTTCACTGTGGTCTCCACGCCCACGTCGCTGGTAACGAATACTTCCTCAAGGTCATCGAGAACATCATCGTCGATAGTCGACTTACCCGCGATGGCACGTGTAAGCTTTGCGAACACACCCTGCTTGGTCTTTTCCAGACCCTTGTCAAGCGTTTCTTTTTTCTCTTTGCTGAAAAAACTAAAAATACCCATTCTATAATTTTTTTGCAAATTTACGGCAAATCGGGCGCAATACAAAACGAAAAAATATTTTTTTTTAATATTTATAGGAATAATCACGGTGAAAATCGTTAACTTTGTAGGAAATTTAGGTAATATCGCATCGCACATGGCTATCAACATCTACACTCTCACCTCGCGCCTCCACGATCCCGAGGCCACCGACCGTGCGTCACAGGATTTCCTGAACGCGCTGTCTTGCCAGTACAATTTCATGGGCGAGGACTTCAGCACATTCGGTAACGGAGGGCTTGACCTCATCTACGTACGCACGGGCGGCACCGAAGCCCAGTTCCTGGAAATGCTGCGTCAATTCACCGACACGCCCCGCAAGTTCTACCTACTCACGTCGGGCAAAAGCAACTCACTGGCAGCCTCTATGGAGATACTCTCCTACCTCAACAACAACGGTATGCAAGGCGAGATACTGCACGGAGACATGGCCTACATCAACAACCGCATAGGACTGCTGGAGAAAACCGTCGAGGCACGTCAGCGCCTCTATGGCATGAGGTTGGGTGTTATTGGGCGTCCGTCGGACTGGCTCATTTCGAGCAGCGTAGACTACGACAAGGTGCGTTGCAAGTCAGGTATCGAGCTCGTGGACATCGACATGGACGAACTTGTTGCCATCTACAACACGTTGCCACAGGGCAGCAACAACGACATCATGGCACATTGCCACAATGACGAGATGAAACGCCGTGCCGGCGATGCACTGCGCCTGTACGATGCACTTCAAGTCATAGTGGAGAAACACGACCTCCAGGGCTTTACAATCAGGTGCTTTGACCTGCTCACGGCAATACACAACACCGGCTGCTTGGCTCTGGCCATGTTCAACGCCAGGGGCATAGTCGCGACCTGCGAGGGCGACATCCCGGCAATGATATCGATGGCAATAGCACAGGTACTGACAGGCTGTCCGGGCTTCCAATTCAATCTCTCCCGCATCAACCCTACCACTGGTGAAATGTTAGCGGCACACTGCACTATACCGTTCAGCATGGTAGAGCGTTACGAGCTTGACACCCACTTCGAGTCGGGCCTGGGAGTTGCAGTAAGGGGATATACGTCTCCCGGCCCTGTGACCATCTTCAAAGCATCTGGCGACCTGAGTCGGCACTTTGCCCAGGAAGGCACATTGGTCAAATGCCAGGGCGAGCCCGACCTGTGCCGCACCCAACAAGTAATCACACTCGATGACATCCAGGCGGCACAATACTTCCTCACGTCGCCCATTGGCAACCACCATGTCATCGTACCCGGACAACACAAGCAACTGTTTGACGAGTTACTCAACACTTAACCAATTCTCAGCAAAATTTATAAATGGGATTTTTAGACGATTTAAAACGACGCATACTCATACTCGACGGAGCAACCGGCACCATGGTGCAGTCCATGGGGATGGACGAGGCTGCCTTCAGGGGAAAGCGCTTTGAGAGCCATCCCGTTGACCTCAAAGGTAACAACGATGTGCTTAACATCACTGCTCCCGAAGTTGTATCATCGATACACAACGCCTATATTGAGGCCGGCGCCGACATCATCAAGACAAACACGTTCTCGTCAAACGTGGTGTCACAGGCCGACTTCATGCTTACCGACCATGTCGCCGAACTAAACATGGCCGGAGCACAGCTGGCACGCCAGGCTGCAGACTCGTGCCATGACCGCAAGGTATACGTGGCGGGCAGTATGGGTCCCACGGGCAAATCACTGTCGATGTCATGCGACGTTAATGACCCGGCCGCAAGGGCAATCGACTTTGACTCTATGGTGCAGACCTACGACACGCAGGTGCGTGCCCTCATCGACGGAGGCGTTGACCTGCTGTTGCTCGAGACCTGCTATGACACGCTCAACACCAAGGCCGCATTATATGCCATACAGCGTGTCAACGAGGAACGCGGATGCGTGATGCCGGTAATGGTATCAATCACCATCAACGACCGCAATGGCCACATCCTCACGGGACAAACCGCCCGTGCCTTCTACACCAGCATCAAGCACTACCCCATCGTGTCGTTCGGTTTCAACTGTTCGTTTGGTATCGCCGACATGGCCGCCCCGCTGGCCGACATTGCGGCAGCATTGCCTGTAAACATCAGCATACATCCCAACGCAGGATTGCCCAACGAGATGGGACAATACTGCGACTCCCCCGAGTTCATGGCCTCTAATCTGGCCAAGATTGCCGGCGAAGGATTAATCAACATTGCCGGCGGATGCTGCGGCACCACCCCTTCCCACATCAAGGCAATAGCCCAAGCCCTTAACGGCATGAAGCCCCGTGTTGCACCCGAGTGTACTCACAGGCTGGAAGTGTCGGGACTGGAGAACACCGTCATCGACCGCGACATCAACAACTTCACCAACATAGGCGAACGCAACAACGTGGCAGGGTCGCGCAAGTTTGCCCGCCTCATCGCCGAACACAACTACGAGGAAGCACTGCTCATAGCCGCGTCTCAGATCGAGAACGGCAGCAGCGTCATCGACATCAACATGGATGATGCCATGCTCGACTCCAAAGCCGAGATGCGCACTTTCCTGCGCCACATAGCGTCAGACCCCGCTGTTGCTCGAGCCGCCCTGGTCATCGACTCGTCGTCATGGGACACAATTGTCGAGGCACTGAAGAACGCCCAGGGCAAGTGCATCGTCAACTCCATCAGCCTCAAGGACGGAGAGCAGGCGTTCATCGATAAGGCCCGCGAACTGCAGCGTCTGGGTGCTGCGGTAATCATCATGGCATTTGACGAGCAGGGGCAGGCCACTACCTATGACCGCAAGGTGGAGATATGCGGCCGAGCCTACCGCCTGCTGGTAGACAACGGCTTCCCCGGTGAAGACATCATCTTTGACCCCAACATCCTATCAATAGGCACCGGCATTGACGAGCATGCTCTTTATGCCGCCGATTACATCAAGGCCGTGAAATGGATCAAAGAGAACCTGCCAGGAGCAAAGACTAGCGGCGGGCTGTCAAACCTGTCGTTCGCCTTCCGTGGCAACAACCTCGTGCGCAAGGCAATGCACTCGGTGTTCCTTTATCACGCCATCAACGCCGGTCTGGACATGGCCATCATGAATCCATCAATGGTCCTCCCCTACCAGGACATACAACCCGAACTACTGCAGGCTGTTGAGGACCTTATCTTCAACCGTGACGCGAACGCAACACAGCACCTCATCGAGGTAGCTGCCGAAATAAACGCCGCCTCAGAGAGCAATACAAGCGAAACTTCAGTCAAGCAGGAGGAACTTTCTAATGACGAGAAGATTGCCCGTGCCCTTGTGGGCGGACGCAACGACGGCCTTGACGCTATGATGGAAGCTGCCCTTGCCCAGAGCGGAGGCAACCCGGTCGCTGTGATTGAGGGACCTCTCATGAAAGGCATGGAACGCGTGGGCGATCTCTTTGCCCAGGGCAAGCTGTTCCTGCCCCAGGTGGTTAAGTCGGCGCGTGTGATGCGCGATGCCGTTGACCTGCTGCAGCCAGTGCTTGAGCAATACAACCGTCAGGCAGCCAGCGCTTATCGCCACACTGTAGTCCTTGCCACAGTAAAAGGCGATGTCCACGACATAGGCAAGAACATCGTGTCTATCATCCTGGCATGTAACAACTTTGACGTTATCGACCTAGGCGTGATGGTTGACAACCGCCAGATACTGGAGACAACACGTCGCGTGAAACCACTCATGGTTGCCGTGAGCGGACTCATCACCCCGTCATTGACCGAGATGGAAAACCTGTGCCAGCTCTTTGAGCAAGAAGGGCTGCGTGTTCCTATCGAGGTGGGGGGAGCAACAACATCGGCAGTCCACACCGCCGTGAAACTGGCACCTCTATACGGCGGAGGCGTGTTCTACAGCCGCGACGCCTCACACTGCGCACTTATTGCCAAGCGCCTGGCAGCCGACATCGATGCCGCGCTGGAGCAGAACCGTGTCGAGCAGGACGTTATCGTTAACGCCTACAACAAGACTGACGACACAACACCCTATGGTGAAGCATGCGGGAAAGCACCACAGTTGCCAACATGTGACACCTTCAGTGTCGACACGCTCAACGGCATGTCACTGAACCCAACCATTGAAAACGTAGAGTCACTCATTGACTGGCGCATGCTGCTGGCATTCTGGGGATTCAAAGGCGAGACGTTGCAGGATATCACATCCAACGAGGAAGCGGCTCGCACGCTGGCCGATGCCCGCGACATGCTGGAGAAAGCCAAGAGAAAAGAACTCATCAGCCTGGGAACCGAAACCCGGTTCTACCCAGCCAGCCGCCAGGGCAACGACATCATCACCAGCGACGGGACGGTGCTGCCCATGTACCGCAGCCAGTGTACCCCTTTCATGTCGCTGGCCGACTATTTCCCAGCCAAGGGTACTATGCCGCTAGGACTATTCGTGGTGACGGCACGCGTCCAGGATACAGGTGCCGACCCCAAGTCTTACGAGCACCTGATGCTACACGCGCTTGCCGCCCGCCTCACCGAGGCAGCCGCCCAGTGGATACAAGCAAAAGCCTATGGCGAACACAAGTCCATACGACCGGCATTCGGTTACGCCTCGTGTCCCGACCACCGTCTCAAGGTTGTGGTGTTCAAAGCGTTGGATGCCGAGAAACGACTTGGAGTCAAACTCACCGACGGGTATTCAATTGACCCGTCGACCAGCATCTGCGGTATGCTCATCGCCCACCCAGAGGCACATTACTTCCCCGTCATGGGTATTGACAACGAACAGGAAAACGATTATGAAACCCGCATAAAATCAGTTTTAAATGACTAAAGTAATCGACAAACTCAACAACTCAAGCTCAACGTTTGCCAGTTTCGAACTCGTGCCGCCGCTCAAAGGCAGCGACGTGAAAGCGCTCTACAACTCCATCGAGCCACTCATGGACCTCAATCCCGCGTTCATCAACGTCACTTGCCACCGCGATGAGGTTATGTATATCCCCAACGACAACGGCACGTTCTCCAAGCATACCATTTCCAAGCGTCCAAGCACACTGGCCATCGTGGCTGCTATCATGCAGCGCTTTGACGTGGACATCGTGCCCCATGTGATTTGCGGTGGAGCGTCCATGGCCAAGATTGAGAGCGAGTTACTCGACCTCCATTTCATGGGTGTGAACAATGTTGTGGCTCTGCGCGGTGACGCCGAGCCTGGCCACAAGCGCTTTATCCCCGAGCCCGACGGGTTCTCCCACTCCAGCCAATTGGTCGAAATGATTGCCAAGCTCAACCGCGGCGAGTATCTGGACCCTAGCATGAAAGGGGTGAGCACCGATTTCTGCGTGGGCGTGGCGGGATATCCCGAGAAGCACTTTGAGGCAGCAAACCTCGAGTCCGACATCATGCAGTTAAAAAACAAGGTTGACGCCGGAGCCCACTACGTGGTGTCACAGATGTTCTATGACAACGCAAAGTTCTATGAGTTCCGCGACAAGTGCAGGGCTGCGGGCATCACCGTACCCATCATCCCAGGACTCAAGCCGCTGTCCACAGCCCGTCAAATCCAAACCATACCCCAGGCATTCCACCTCGACATCCCACAGGAACTGGTGACCGAGATGGAACGCTGCGACACGCGCGACAAGCAGTATGAGGCAGGCATCGAGTGGTGCATAGCCCAGTGCCGTGACTTGTTGGAGCACGACGTGCCTGCCCTCCATTTCTACACCATGGGACGTGCCGACAACGTGCGCCGCATTGTTAAAGCGGTGCTGTGACAACCATTTTTGGCTACTGCTATTGCACAACCCAAAGTTTTCAAGTAACTTTGCGTGTTAATTTACACCGATAAATAAAAAACAATAACATATCTACAATGACAGCAAAAGAGATTCGCGAATCATTCAAAAAATTCTTTGAGGAGAAAGGACACCACATCGTGCCCTCGGCTCCTATGGTAATTAAGGACGACCCCACCCTGATGTTCACCAACGCTGGTATGAACCAGTTCAAGGACATCATCCTGGGCAACAAGGCTCCCCAGTGGCGCACCGTGGCCGACTCGCAGAAGTGCCTGCGCGTGAGCGGTAAGCACAACGATCTGGAGGAAGTGGGCCATGACACCTATCATCACACCATGTTCGAGATGCTGGGTAATTGGTCGTTTGGCGACTACTTCAAGGAGAAAGCCATCGACTACGCATGGGAGTTCCTCGTGGACGTGATGAAGATTGACCCCAAGTTGCTCTATGCAACAGTGTTCGAGGGCTATGCACCCGAAGGACTTGACCGCGACAACGAGGCAGCAGGTTTCTGGGAGAAACACCTTCCCGCTGACCACATCATCAACGGCAACCGCAAAGACAACTTCTGGGAAATGGGCGATACCGGTCCCTGCGGTCCCAGTTCAGAGATCCACATCGACCTGCGCAGCGAGGAAGAGAAAGCCCAGGTACCCGGCGCACAGCTCGTCAACAAGGACAATCCCCAGGTAATCGAAATATGGAACCTCGTGTTCATGCAGTATAACCGCAAGGTTGACGGCAGCCTCGAGCCCCTCCCCATGAATGTGATCGACACCGGTATGGGCTTTGAGCGCCTGTGCATGGCCATGAGCGGCAAAAAGTCAAACTATGACACCGACGTGTTCCAGCCCCTCATCAAGAAGGTGGGCGAAATCTCAGGCAAGACCTACGGCAAGGATAAGGACGTGGACATCGCTATGCGTGTTATCAGCGACCACGTGCGCACCATCGCGTTCTCTATTGCTGACGGCCAGCTGCCAAGCAACGCCAAGGCAGGTTACGTGATTCGCCGCATCCTGCGCCGTGCAGTGCGCTACTGCTACACATTCCTCGGCCTTAAGGAAGCGTTCATGTACAACCTCATCGATACCCTTATCGAGTCAATGGGCGATGCTTATCCCGAGATCAAGGCTCAGGCTGACCTTATCAAGCACGTGACCAAGGAGGAGGAAGACTCTTTCCTGCGCACGCTTGAGACCGGCATGAAGCTCATCGACAAAGTGATTGCCGACAGTAAGGCCGCTGGCAAGAACGCCATCGAGGGCCGCGAGGCATTCGTGCTCTATGACACTTATGGATTCCCCCTCGACCTTACACAGCTCATTCTCAAAGAAAACGGCATGACCGTCAACGAGGAGGACTTCAACGCCGAGATGCAAAAGCAGAAACAGCGCGCTCGCAATGCTGCTGCCGTTGAGGCTACCGACTGGGTAGAGCTCAAGGAAGGCGTCACCGAGTTTGTAGGATACGACTTTACCGAGTGCGACACCGAGATACTGCGCTACCGCAAGGTTAAGCAAAAGAACAACGAGTTCTTCCAGATCGTTCTGGGCAAGACTCCGTTCTATGCCGAGATGGGTGGTCAGGTAGGCGACCACGGTACTCTCACTGTTGGTGGCGAAGTAATCGAGATCACCAACACCAAGCGCGAGAACAACCTGCCCGTGCACATCGCTAAGAAGATGCCCGCCGACGTGAATGCTCCCGTTCATGCAGCCATCGACACCGAGATGCGCCACGCTATCGAGTGCAACCACACTGCTACCCACCTCATCCACTCGGCACTGCGTCAGGTACTGGGTACACACGTTGAGCAGAAGGGTTCATATGTAGACGCTCACGCACTGCGCTTCGACTTCTCTCACTTCAAGAAAGTGACTCCCGAGGAGATCCGCGAGGTTGAGCACGTTGCCAACGCAATGGTGCGCAATGCCATCCAGCGTGATGAGCATCGCGACATGGACATCAACGCTGCACGCGAAATGGGAGCCATGGCACTCTTCGGCGAGAAATACGGTGACAAGGTGCGCGTGATCAAGTATGGCGACTCTGTTGAGCTGTGTGGCGGTACACACGTGGGCAACACCGGTAACATCGGTATGATCCGCATCGTTAGCGAGGGTTCGGTAGCTGCAGGTATTCGTCGCATCGAGGCAGTAACCGGCAAGGAAGTAGAGAACATGCTCGACAACCTCCAAGACACATTGCTTGAAATCAGAAGCATGCTTAACAACGCTCCCGACGCCATCGGCGCTATCAAGAAGTCGCTTGCTGAGAACACTGCACTGCAAAAGCAGATTGAGGGTTTCGTCCAGGACCGCATCAATTCTCTCAAGAGCACTCTTCTCGAGAAGGCTCAGGACATCAACGGAATCAAGGTCGCAACTCTTAGCGGCGATGTGATTGCCGACGTGGTTCGTGGCGTGGCTCTGGCAGTCAAGGCCGAAGCAACTGAGCGCACAGCATTCCTCGCAGCTACACAGGACGGCGGCAAACCCATGCTCACCGTAGCGTTCACCGACGACCTCGTGAAGGAAGGCTTCAAGGCCGGCAACGTGGTTAAGGAAGCTGCTAAGCTCATCCAGGGCGGTGGCGGTGGTCAGCCCGGCCTGGCACAGGCAGGCGGCCGCAACACCGAGGGTCTGGGTGCTGCCATGGACAAGATGAAAGAACTCCTGGGTTAATCCCTGAGCGACAGAATATCATGGGAGGTAGTCACGCGGCTACCTCCCATTATTACAACATCAACTCGCAATAAATCCATATGACAAGAAAAACATCACTCACTATCTATTGGAC
>JAZQPG010000038.1:0-3119 GCA_045628365.1 Sodaliphilus sp.
GAATATGAGTGCCGAGAACATCATGATGCCAGTGAATATCACATACAGTGTCCAGAATGAAGTATCGTTACCTATACCCATGTGGTTAAATGCAGCATTAACCATGGTGCTGGGCAAGTCGGTCGCATTGAGGCCGCTACCCAGGGTGTAAGCACCAGCCGAGAAGAGCATGAGGTGCCAGGGGATGTCGACATCGTTCCACTTAACTACACCCACACCGGGAAGCAGAGCCAATATAGCGCCTATGAGGGCTACCATAGTCTCGTCAATCTCGTGGAATGTACCCTTAGTTACCCACAGGAACAGCACGAGGCAGAAGATAGCTACCGACTTCCACTCCTCAAGGCTCATCTTGCCCATAGCAGCGAGCTCGTTGCGCAGGCGGTCGAGACCACCGGGAATTTGAGGCACTTGCTCGTCCTTCTTAACCGGGAAGAAGATGTACATACCAGCAAACACACCCACAATGAGGATGATAAGGCTCATGGGAGTGATGGCAGCGAGCCAGTCGACGTAGCCAAAGCTACTACCCTCAAAGAAACCAAGGATAAGTGATATAGCGAGCAGGTTAGCGCCGGCACCAGTCAGGAACGATGTGGCACCTATGTTTACCTGAAACAGATTCTGAATTACGAGGTTGCGACCAAAATTGTTGCGGTCGCCGTTAGATGCACCATAGATAGCGCACACTACCATGAAGATGGGCAACAAGATTGTTGCCTTGACTGTGGTTGCACTGATGAATGCCGAGAGGATGAGGTTGATGATGAGGAAGCTCCACAACACGCCCTTAGCGCTCTTACCAAACTTGATAACGAAGGCAAGAGCCATGCGCTTAGCAAATTGTGTCTTCACCAGCATGCTGGCCAGTACAAACGACAGGATATTCAGCCACATTACGGGATGACCCAGCTGAGCCAGAGCCGTCTTTTGAGCAGTCACACCAAACACCACTGTGGCAAGGATGATGAGGAGTGATGTAAGATAGTTGGGAATAGCCTCGGTGAGCCATAGGATAATACCGGCAGCAAAGATTGCCAGCATGGCATAGTTAGCCTTGGTGAAGGCTTCGGGGCCTATTTCGTTAAGGCGCTTAGCAGCACTCTCGGCCAAACCTGTAGTGTCGAGGGTGTCGATAAAGCCTATTGAGCAAACCCAATAGATGAGGACAAAAATCAATAATGCGAGCGGGCCGCCAATACGTGCCAGTAACTTCTCAAATTTGGATTTCTCCATCTTTGGGAGTTTCTCTACGCGATAGTTACTCATGTCGAGCGGATCAAATACCGCTTGCGTCTTTTTATCTTCTTCCATCTCTATAATAACTTAATGGTGGTTATTGGGAATGTTTTAAGTTTTGACTTTTGGCTGGTTCTAGAATAGAACACAGCTTTTTAAAAAGAGGGTCCTGAGTTGTCACAGGACCCTCCTGTGATATTACGAACGATTATTTCCAGTTCTTATAGGGGTTCTTCATGAGCATTGAGTTGAAGTACTTAGCGTCGCCAGTAACTTCCTCACCCAGCCATGCGGGCTTCTCAAATGCCTCGTTCTCATCACTGAGCTCAACCTCGGCAACAGTGAGACCTTCGTTGTCGCCATAGAACTCGTCAACCTCAAAGGTGTGTTCGCCAGCCTTAACCAGGAAGCGAGTCTTGTCGATTACACCGGGTTCAGCGAGCTCGAGCAGTGAGCGTACCTCCTCAACGGGAATTTCCTTCTCCCACTCAAAGCGAGAAGCGCCACTTGCGTTACCAATGCCCTTGATGGTGATAAAGCCCTTATCGCCCTTTACACGCACGCGAACGGTGCGCTCGGGAACTGAGCTAAGATAACCTTGAGTAATACGAGTCTCCTTGAAAGCCTCGGCCTTGAAGTCACCCTTTACGAGAAACTTTCTTTCGATTTCTTGTGCCATGATAATTTTAAGTCTATTTAAAGTTGCGGGATGCACTTACACCCCGCAACTATATTATTAAAGTAAGAATTAGTTAGCGAGAGTCTTGTCACTCATACCGATGACGCGCTTGATAGCCTGCAGGTAGTTGATGTTCTCAACGCCCTCGAGACCTACGTCGGCGATAGTCTTCTTGATATCCTCAATCTCAGTTGACTCGCTGTTGATGGTAACAACCTTAGCGCCGTTGATAAGCACGTTACCTACCTCGCAGATAGTGTCGTTAACCATGTAGCCAAAGCGCTGCTTGTGAACGCGAACAGCTGCCAAGTTAGGATTAGCCTTAACCATAGCGATGAACTCATCGTAAGTGTACTCGTCCTTGTCAAGAGCGGGCATCTCAACCATGAATGCGGGGAAAACTTCCTTCTCAAGAACGTCCTTGCTGATGGGGAATGTACCCTTCATGAGGGGGTTCCATTGCTCCAGACCGTCAACTGTTTGAACGTAAGTCTTGATATCCATCTTACCGTCGCGAATCTTGGTGTTGTTGATGTCGTTAGTGCGTGAGATGATATAAATCTCATCGCTCTCGCGCTCCCAAACCTTCTCGGGAACAGGAACTGACAGGCGTGCCATGCGCTTGTGAGCGTCGCAGAAGCACTGACCGAAACTACGGAATTCAAAGCGAGGCTTAGAAATCTCGCCAATCTTCATTTCTTCTTTAGCCATTGTGATATTATTTAGAATGTTGTTTAGGGATTAACTTAGAATACAATTGCTTCGGCACCGTCAACGTTCTTAGCACCGGGAGTTGCAGTCTCCTGATAGTACCAGTTGCTATCGGCATTGCGGCCATAAGAACCAGCGTGCTTAGATACCCACTTCTGGAAGTTGAAGTCATCGATAACCTTACCATCGGGATCACACAGAGTGACGCGAACATTCTTGCCAGCAGAGAGACCGCCGCTGAAGAACAACTCGGCAGGATAACCTTCGTGGCTTGCAGCAACATCGCTACTGTAAAGCAACAGGAACTCGCCTTTCTTGATAGTTACGCTTCCTTCCCATTTTGCGCCATCAAATGTCTCGCCTACGGCATCCTTGAAGATCTTAACCTCAGCGAGGTCAATGTCCTTGCCACTGCCGTTATACAGCTCCATGATCTTGTCGTTACCATTGACCTCGTTGAGTACAAGGCCTGTGTAATCAACTTTCTCCT
>JAZQPG010000039.1:0-3047 GCA_045628365.1 Sodaliphilus sp.
GAAGTTGTGGCCGCGGCGCTGCACCACTATCACGTTTACCGGCGACTTGGTGATGGTGAGTGTGCTGCCTGTGGGGCACGGGTGGCTCTCGCCGTCGAGGCTCACAAGATAGTGGTCTGACCGAGAGCGAGTTGTGATGGACACCTCGGCATCATCGGGCACCACGATGGGTCGCATGGTGAGCGAGTGGGCACTCACCGGAGTGAGCACTAGGCATGGAGCCGAGGGCGCCATGATGGGTCCGCCAGCGCTCAAATTATAAGCAGTAGAGCCAGTGGGGGTGCTAATCACCAGTCCGTCACCCTTGTAGGTGGTGAGAGGCAAGCCTCGCAGCGAGGTTTCCATCTCTATCATCGACGACGTGTCGTGACGCAGCACCGCCACTTCGTTGAGAGCATAGGGGTGGGCAATGTGGAGCGCGTCGCACTGCACCTGCACCATGGTGCGGCGCTCGGTGGTGTAGTTGCCGTCGATGAAGTCGTCAACCATGTCGCACGCGTTAGCCAGGTTGCAGGCGGTGAGGTATCCCAGGTGGCCGGTGTTCACGCCCAGTATGGGGATGTGGTGTGGCGACACCCACATCACCGTGGTGAGAAACGTGCCGTCGCCACCCAGGCTGATGGCAAGGTGGGCATCGGGGATGCTGTCGCTGTCGAGAACATGGACTCCGTCGCACGAACCTAGCGACTGCACCAGGTAGTCATGGAACTCCCGTTCCACGCAGCATTCAATGCCGCGGCTCACGATGTGGCCGATGAGAGACTTGATGCCGTCGAGCGACTGGCGCTGGTAACTGTTGCCGAATAGTAGTATTTTCATCTTCATTTTGTGCTTTAACTGCCGCAATACGGGCCTGCAAATGCAAAAAAAACCTATTATAGCATTTTTAAGTGCAAAATTGTTTTCATTTCTCGCTAATAACGAGTATTTTTGCATTTAACTTTGGTGTATTGTTTCAATACCGAGGTGCAAATATACAAATTATTTTGTCTACCACTATACCGTACACTGTAAAAAATGACAAATTTAAGTGTAAACATTAACAAGATAGCGACACTGCGCAATGCCCGCGGCGGCAACACTCCGTGCGTGGAGCAGGTGGCCGTGGATTGCGAGGCATTCGGTGCCGACGGCATCACGATCCACCCTCGTCCCGACGAGCGCCACATACGCCGCAGCGACGTGATGACCCTGCGTCCGCTCGTGAAGACGGAGTTCAACATCGAGGGTTATCCCAGCGAGGATTTCATCAACATGGTTCTGTTGGTTAAGCCCACGCAGGTGACGCTCGTGCCCGACGGCCCGGGTCAGCTCACCTCCAACCACGGATGGGACGTGGAGCCCAACATGGAGTTCCTCACCCAGGTCGTTGACCGCTTCAAGGAGGCAGGCATACGCACCAGCATCTTCGTGGGCACCGATGTGGAAAACGTGAAGCGGGCAGCTCTCACGGGCACCGACCGCATCGAGCTCTACACCGGCCCCTATGCCGAGGGCTACAAGCACGACCCCGAGGCCAGCATCGCCCCCTACGTGGCAGCGGCCCAGGCGGCACGCAACGCTGGCATGGGAGTGAACGCCGGGCACGACCTGAGTCTCGAGAACCTCAAGTTCTTCAAGGAGCGCATTCCGTTCCTCATGGAGGTGTCGATAGGTCACCAACTGGTGTGCGATGCGCTCTACATGGGACTAGAGGCCACTATCAAGGCCTACAAGGATTGTATCAAATAACGAAAATTAAACAAAAACAATAACATTTCTAGAAATCAACAACATGAATGTATTAAACTTAATACTTGCCCAGGCTGCCAATGCAGGCGCAGCGCAAGTAGCCGAAAACAGCGCGGCAGCAACCGATGCACAGAACGCAATCAACTGGTTTGACCTCACCATGGCCGGCGGATGGCTCATGGTGCCACTGGCACTGCTGGCCGTTGTGAGCATCTACATCTTCTTTGAACGCACATTTGCCATCAACGCTGCTTCACGCGACAATGGCGACTTCATGGAAAAAGTGAAAAACCTCATCAAGCGCGGCGACATGGAAAGCGCGCTCAAGGTGTGCAAGGAGACCAACACCCCCGCTGCCCGCATGATCGAGAAAGGCGTGAGCCGCATAGGCCGCCCCATGAACGACGTGCTCGTGGCTATCGAGAACGTGGGCAACATGGAAATCGCTAAACTCGAGAAGGGATTCTCATGGCTCGCAACCACCGCTGCCGGAGCTCCCATGATAGGCTTCTTGGGCACTGTGACTGGTATGGTGCAGGCATTCTTCCAGCTCGCAAGCGCAGGCGCGCAGAGCAATGTCACCATCCTCGCCGGTGGCATCTACCAGGCCCTCATGACCACCGTGGGCGGTCTCATCGTGGGCATCCTCGCCCTCTTTGCCTACAACTTCCTCACCTCTCGCGTGAACAAGGTGATGAACAAGCTCGAAGGCAAGACAATGGAATTCATGGACATCCTCAACGAACCCGCAAAATAACAACTCGTCATGGCATTAAAGAGACAGCACAACACCCAAGCGATGTTCAGCATGGCATCGATGACCGATGTCATCTTCCTGCTGCTCATCTTCTTCATGGTGACATCTACGTTTGTGTTCCCCTCGGCAATGGAGGTCAACCTGCCGCAGTCTAGCCAGCAGACCGCCATCAAGCCCACCAGCCGCATCTATGTGGACAAGGACATGAACATGTTTGCCACCGTGGGCGACAGCATCCAGGAGGGTAAACTCACCCCCCTCGCTCCCGAGCAGCTCGACGGATTCATGAAAAGCCTCGTGGCTGGCAATCCTCAGGACTTTGTGGCCCTGTATGCCGACGAGGAAGTGCCTTACGGCAAGATTGTAGATATCCTCGACAAGGGCTCAAAGAACGGACTCAAAGTGGTTCTCGCCACTCAGCCCGCGTCTAAGAACTATGGTGTGCAGGACGAAGAACCCGCACAGCAGCCCCAAGAGCAGCAAGAGCAAGCACAGCCCCAGGCTCAAGGAGAACAATAAACGTCAACAAGTAACACTACACACCACGACTTGCAGCAAC
>JAZQPG010000040.1:0-16667 GCA_045628365.1 Sodaliphilus sp.
GACACATCAGCTGCGGCCTGCGCATCAACCCCATGTGCTCGGTAATCGAGACCGACATCTACAACCCGTGCACCCCCGGCTCGCGATTCGGAGTCACAGCCGAGGAACTGACCGCCCTGCCCGAGGGGCTCGAGGGATTCCACTTTCACGCCCTGTGCGAGTCGACCAGCTACGACCTGGAGAAAGTGCTCACCGCAGTAAAAGAACAGTTTGGACAATATCTACCCCGTCTCAAGTGGCTCAACATGGGCGGCGGCCACCTGATGACACGCAAGGACTACGATGTGGACCACCTCATCAGCCTGCTCAAGCAATTCAAGGCCGAGTACCCCAACCTCGACCTCATCCTGGAACCCGGCAGCGCCTTCTGCTGGCAGACCGGCGACCTCGAGGCCACCGTTGTCGACGTGGTGGAGAACAGCGGCATCAAGACCGCCATCGTGGACGTGTCGTTTGCCTGCCACATGCCCGACTGCCTCGAGATGCCCTACAAGCCACGCATCACCCAGGCACTCGAAGAAGGGGACCCCAGCAAACCCACCTACCGCATAGGCGGCAACTCATGCCTGAGCGGAGACTTCACCGGCGACTGGAGCTTCGAGCACGAACTCAAGGAAGGCGACCGCCTCACCTTCGAGGACATGAACCACTACACCACGGTCAAGACCAATATGTTCAACGGCATCGACCACCCCGCCCTAGTGCTAGAACGCATGGACGGAGCACAGATAGTGATGCGCGAGTTCACCTACGCCGACTACAAGAACCGCATGGACTAACGCCACCATCACGCCATTCATCCGTCCACCAGTCAGCAACACAGCTTAGTGCCGTGCGATAGACTTCGTTGTGCTTTTACCCCACGATGGCACTTCGCCATCGCTGCGTAACATCGTGGGTTATAAAGGTGCGATGCCGTTGGCATCTTCTGCCACTTCTCCCGGGAACGTGCCTTCCACCGCCTCTTAGGGTGCCGCAAAATTACATAATCCACACAGTTGGTCCTAATATACTTGTATATTAGGCAAATTTTCTGTACCTTTGTAAATTGAAAGAGAATTTACAAGAAACAAATGATTAAGAGTACACTCGAAGAGGTCATCAGCAAGGACCTCGCAGCGATATGGTCAATCCTCAGCGGTGAGGAGAAGCGCGTCATCACCGACAACTTCGTCATTCGCAATTTCAAGAAGAATCAAATCATCTATGCCGAGCGCGACGAGCCCATGTACCTGTGGTGCCTGCTCGACGGCAAGGTGAAACTGATGAAGGACGGCATGGGAGGCCGGCAGCAAATCCTGCGCCTGTACCGCCCCATCCAGTACTTTGGCTACCGCGCCTACTTTGCACACGAGCCCTACGTGTCGAGCGCCGTGGCATTTGAACCGTCCACACTGGGCATGCTGCCCATGAAGGTCGTGTGCGAGCTCATCGACAAGAACCGCAAGCTGGCATGGTTCTTCATCAACGAGCTGTCCAAGAACCTGGGCGGCAGCGACACCAAGATCGTCAACCTCACGCAGAAGCACCTGCGCGGCCGCCTCGCCGAGGCCCTGGCGCTGATGCTCGACCACTACGGATATGAGGAAGACGGCAAGACGCTCAAGATATACATGGCCCGAGAGGACATCGCCAACCTGTCGAACATGACCACATCAAACGCCATCAGGACTCTGTCGGCATTTGTACAAGAGAAGATAATCACTGTGGACGGGCGCCGCATCAAGATCCTTGACGAGGAAGCCCTGCACAACATCAGCAAGTTTGGATAAACAATGATCATAGCCCAACAAAAACGCAAAGAGAACATGGCCGAATACCTGCTCTACATGTGGCAGGTAGAGGACATCATGCGCGCCTGCAAGCTCGACATCGACATCATCGACAAGAATGTCATTGCGCAGTATCAGGTGGACGATGACACCCGCGCCCAGATGCGCGACTGGTGGGAGTCGCTCATCAAGATGATGGAGCTCGAGAACGTGAAGGAGAGCGGACACCTCCAGATCAACAAGAACGTCATCATACGCCTCACCGACCTGCACCTGCAGCTCGTCAAGTGCGAGAAGTACCCCGACTATGGTGCCGACTACTACCGCACCCTCCCCTACATCGTGGAACTGCGCGCCAAGTACCCCAGCAAGGATGATGCAGCCGGCGAACTGGAGACATGCTTCAACGCCCTCTACGGCCTGCTCATGCTCAAACTGCAAGGCAAAGAGATAACCCACGGCACCGAGGTCGCCATGGCCCAAATCTCGCATTTCCTTGGGCTGCTTTCGGCCTACTATGTGAAATATGAGGCCGACGAACTCGAACTAGATTAAACTGACAAGATGAATATACTGATTACAGGATGCAACGGCCAACTGGGCAACGAGATGCGCAACGTGCTGAGCGGCGACGCTAAGTACAACGTCATCTACACCGACGTGGCCGAACTGGACCTGACCGACGCTCAGGCCCTGAAGCAATTCTTTGACGCCAACCCCGTTGACGTTGTCGTTAACTGTGCTGCCTACACCGCCGTGGACGCAGCCGAGGACAATGAGCCCCTGTGCCGCATGGTCAACGTGGAGGCAGTGAAGCTGCTCGCCACCGCAGCCGCCAAGCATGGAGCACGGGTGGTACACGTGTCGACCGACTATGTGTTTGACGGCAAGGGCCACCGTCCCTATCGCGAGGACGACCCGGTGTGCCCCCAGTCGGTCTACGGCTTCACCAAGCTCGACGGCGAGAAAGCACTGTTCGAGGCAGCGCCCTCCAGCGTGGTGCTGCGCACCGCATGGCTATACTCGCCCTATGGCAAGAACTTCGTCAAGACAATGCTCGCCCTGGGCCAGTCGCGCGACAGCCTCAACGTGGTTGTGGACCAAGTGGGCACTCCCACCTATGCCCTCGACCTGGCACGTGCCATCAAGGCCGTCATCGACGCGCCCCAGTGGGTGCCCGGAGTGTACCACTTCAGCGACGAGGGAGCGACCTCATGGTATGACTTCACCAAGGCCATCCACCGTCTGGCAGGCATCACCACCTGCAACGTGTCGCCCTGCATGAGCGACCAGTTCCCCGCTAAAGCCGCACGCCCCCACTACAGCGTGCTCGACAAGACCAAGATCAAAGCCACCTATGGCATCACAATACCCTACTGGGAAGACAGCCTCATGGACTGCCTTAAACGATTAAACAACACTGATGAGTAATATTAACGAAATACAAAGACGTCGCACATTTGCGATCATCTCCCACCCCGATGCGGGTAAGACAACACTGACCGAGAAACTGCTGCTATTTGGTGGTGCAATCCACGTGGCAGGCGCCGTTAAGTCAAACAAAATCAAGAAGACAGCGACCAGCGACTGGATGGAAATCGAGAAGCAGCGCGGCATCTCGGTGGCAACATCGGTGATGGGTTTCAACTACGGAGACTACAAGATCAACATCCTTGACACCCCTGGTCACCAGGACTTTGCCGAGGACACCTACCGCACCCTCACCGCCGTGGACAGCGTTATCATCGTTGTCGACGTGGCTAAGGGTGTTGAGTCGCAGACCCGCAAGCTGATGGAGGTGTGCCGCATGCGCAACACCCCCGTCATCATTTTTGTCAACAAGCTTGACCGCGAGGGACGCGACCCCTTTGACATCATGGACGAGCTGGAACAGGAACTCCAGATAAACGTCCGCCCCCTGAGCTGGCCCATCAACATCGGCGCCAAGTTCAAGGGCGTGTACAACATCTATGAGCACAGCCTTAACCTTTTCAAGCCCGACAAGCAGCACGTGACCGAGCGAGTTGAGATCAACGACATCAACGACCCCGCTATCGACGAGGCTGTGGGCGAGGATGATGCCCTGCAGCTGCGCACCGACATCGAGCTCATCGACGGTGTGTATCCCGAGTTCGAGGTGCAGGACTACCTTGACGCACAGGTGGCACCAGTGTTCTTCGGTTCGGCCCTCAACACATTCGGTGTCAAGGAGCTGCTCGACTGCTTCGTGCGCATCGCTCCCGCTCCCCGTCCCGTACAGGCCGAGGAACGCCAGGTGGAGCCTGCCGAGGAGAAATTCTCAGGATTCGTGTTCAAGATCCATGCCAACATGGACCCCAACCACCGCAGCTGCATCGCCTTTGTCAAGGTGTGCTCGGGTGTTTTCCGCCGCAACGAGGTGTACAAGCACGTGCGCAGCGGCAAGACCTACCGCTTCTCAGCTCCCACCGCGTTCATGGCCCAGAAAAAGGAAATCATCGACGAGGTATATCCCGGCGACATCGTGGGTCTGCCCGATAACGGCATCTTCAAGATTGGTGACACACTGACCGAGGGCGAGGAACTCCACTTCAAGGGCCTGCCCAGCTTCTCACCCGAAATGTTCAAGTACATCGAGAACACCGACCCCATGAAGACCAAGCAGCTCAACAAGGGCATCGAGCAGCTCATGGACGAGGGTGTGGCACAGATGTTCATCAACCAGTTCAACAACCGCAAGATCATAGGCACCGTGGGACAGCTCCAGTTTGAGGTAATCCAGTACCGCCTGCTGCACGAGTACGGCGCACAGTGCCGCTGGGAACCCATCCACCTGTACAAGGCATGCTGGATCGAGAGCGACGACGAGCAGGCACTCGAGGCATTCAAGAAGCGCAAGTACCAGTTTATGGCCGTGGACAAGGAAGGCCGCGACGTGTTCCTTGCCGACTCGGGTTATGTGCTGCAGATGGCTCAGCAGGACTTCCCCAAGATCAAATTCCACTTCACTAGCGAATTTTAACAAAAGGTGAGAAACCACCTAAAAACATTATAATCATGGCAGATATTAAAACCATTAAAGAACTATACACCAAGCACGTGGGCAGCCAGCCCACCGAGGTGATCGAGCTACCGCGCTCTGGCTCAAACCGCCGTTACTTCCGCCTCCTGGGCGAGCAGTCACTCATCGGCGTGTTAGGCGAGTCCAAAGAAGAGAACGATGCATTCCTCTACATGGCACGCCACTTCAAGAGCAAAAACCTGCCCGTGCCCGAGGTTTACCTCGAGAGCGATGACCACATGGCATACATCCAGGAAGACCTGGGCGAAACCGTGCTCTTCAAAGCAATAGAAAAATGCCGCTTGACACGAGTGTATGGAGAGGATGAAAAGAACCTGATAGCACAGACGATGCAATCCCTGTGTCAGTTCCAGTTTGCTGGAGCCGACGGATTTGACTTCTCCATGTGTTATCCCTCACCCGAGTTTGACCGTCGTTCAATCATGTGGGACCTCAATTACTTCAAGTACTGTTTCCTGAAAGCAACAGGGGTTGAGTTCCTTGAGAGCAAACTCGAAGACGACTTTGAGCACCTTGCCGATGTGCTCATGCGCAGCAACTCGGCAACATTCATGTACCGTGACTTCCAGTCGCGCAACGTGATGCTCAAGGACGGACAACAGTATTTCATCGACTTCCAGGGTGGCCGCAAGGGACCGTTCTACTATGACGTGGCATCATTCCTGTGGCAAGCCAAGGCCAACTTCCCCGATTCGTTCCGCGAAGAGATGCTCCAGGAATATCTGAAGGCACTCAGGAAATACAAACCCGTTGACGAGCAATATTTCCGTTCGCAGCTTCGCCACTTCGTGCTCTTCCGCACGCTGCAGGTGCTGGGTTCATACGGTTTCCGCGGCTTCTTCGAGGTGTAACCCCACTTCATGCAGTGCGTACCCTATGCCATCAACAACCTGCGGGAGCTTATTAAAAATCCATTTGTAGAATATCCCTACCTCAACGAGGTAATAAACAATCTTGTAAATATGTCACAGTTTACCGACGGCCTGCAGGAACGCAGTCTCACAGTGAAAGTAATGAGTTTTGCCTACAAGATAGGTATTCCCGAGGACACATCGGGCAACGGCGGTGGCTTTGTCTTTGACTGCCGTGCCATCAACAATCCCGGCAAATATGAGCGTTACAAATCGTTCACCGGGCTTGATCAGCCCGTCATCAAGTATCTCGAAGACGACGGCGGCATCATTAAGTTCCTTGACCATGCTTATGAACTGGTCGACGCATCGGTAAAGCGTTACATTGAGCGCCACTTCACCAACCTGATGGTGTGCTTCGGCTGCACCGGTGGCCAGCACCGCTCGGTCTACAGCGCACAGCACATGGCTGAACACATCAGCCAGAAGTTTAACGTAAAGGTTGAGCTCGTCCACCGCGAGCAGAACATAGAACAGACGTTTAACGTGAAATAAACAGCAAGCGAGATGAAGGCAATGATATTTGCTGCCGGACTGGGCACCAGGCTGCGTCCCCTCACCAACGACCGCCCTAAGGCGCTGGTCGAGGTGGGCGGCAAGCCCATGCTGGAACACGTTATCAACCACATGGCTCAGGCAGGCATCACCGACATCACGGTGAACATCCACCACTTTGGCAAGAAGATTATCGACTTCCTCAACGAGAAAGACAACTTTGGGCTCGACATCCACATCAGCGACGAGCGAGACCTGCTCCTGGACACTGGTGGCGGCATCCTCAAGGCGCGTCCGTTCCTCGACGGTGACGAGCCGTTCCTGGTACACAACGCCGACATCCTCACCGACCTTGACCTCAAGGCGATGGCACGTCAGCACGAAGGCAACAACGCGTTGGCAACACTGCTGGTAAAAGAACGAGTGACACAGCGTTACCTTGTCTTTGACCGCAGCCACCGCCTCAACGGATGGATAAACAAGAAGACCGGAGATACCAAACCCGCCGGATTCAGCTACACCGAGGGCGAGATGATAGAACGGGCATTTGGCGGCGTGCACATGATTTCGCCCGCCATCTTCCCGTTACTCGAAAAGCACGCCCAGGGCGAGAAGGTGTTCTCTATCGTTCCCTTCTACATCGAGCAGTGCAACGCCTGCCACATCCAGGGCTATGAGTCCCCCACCCCTTACAACTGGCTCGACGTGGGCAAACCCGAAACCCTTGAAGAAGCAAACCGCCTCTTCGGCAAATAACCGAAACACGCTAACTGTCTGAAAAAAACGCTAACTGTACATATCTAAAAAGCATGCTGGTGTTCACTTGGAATCACCAGCATGCTTTGTATTAAGGTGGGTTCTATAAAAATGAGCCAATTACAAATGATGTCACATGCTGTGACGTACATTCTACATTGCGATCCGTTATTCCGTACCTAAAGGCACGGACAAATATTGTCCTATTTCAACAGCCATTTCGACGTACCTCTGGCACGCCTGCATGGCTGCCTACCATATCACATCCCTAGCGGAATGTTGCACCTATTCTACCTTATCCACTTTCTGCCTCACCAACCAGGAAAATCCGCTGATCCCCAAAAGTATTCTACTTCTTTTGGTTTTTAGCGTTGGGATCAGCATTTGTGCCACAGTTTTGGCCTACAGGATGTTTAATGGTGTCGGTAGGTACAACTTCTATTACCTTAACCACATCTCCTTGCAACACAGGCTCGGGCTTTTGGGGATCGGGGTCATTGCCTTCAAGCTTGAGGGTTTTAGAGTGATCATCGGTGTAGGCCACTGAACCCTTGGGAGAGAAACAGCTTGATGCACAAGTTGCGACAGCAATGCTCAGGCCAGCTACAACCGTAGCCCTGCCCAGCTTGTTGCGACGGCTCAATTCCTGTTCAAGATACTTCACCTCTTCCTCGCACGCGGGACAGGTACCCGGACAGTCTCCCTTATGGGTACACACGTTGGGAGTGTATTCGATACCATTAGCATCGGCAATACTCTGGCGCACAGCCTTGAGCTCATTGCACACTTTCTTTCCTTTTTCCATTTTTCTTTTCTTCTTTGTAGCGAATCACATAATCAAACTCATCAAAGTTCTTCACGCCCATTTCCTCAAGCACCTTACGGCTATGGTCCACATCGGCCTGAGTATTATAATCGGGAATGTGCGGAAGCCTCACCGTGACTTTGTCGACAGCACCGGGCTGCGACATTAGCCACTCCAGGTTAATGAGCAGGTTGTCCTGTGACAAACGGGTATACCGTTCGTAGATATCCCGGTTCATGTCCTTGATGTCTATGAAATAACACTTGACATACGGGTAAACACGTTCCAGATGATCCAGAGGCACGTTGAGCGACGTCTCCAAGGTGATGTTCCAGTGAGGATCACAGGTCTTGCCAAACTCCTCGATGAAACGGCTATGCAACAACGGTTCGCCGCCGCCAAAGGTTACTCCGCCGTCGGTCGCAAGGAAGTACAGGTTGTCGACCATCAGTTCGTCAATAAGCTGCTGCACCGTGAGTTGCCGCCAATTCTTAGTGGTATCGTGGCACATGTCGTTGAGACAGTACTCACAACGCAAGGGACAGCCCATGAAGGCAACCAGCGTGACCACCCCATGGCCGTCAATACCCAGGCGATGACGGTTTATCCCCAGAAAGGTTCCCTTTATGTCACTCGGGGATGTCGGCATTTTCGGTAGTGTCGCCGTCGTTTACCGGAAGGTCACCATCGGTAACGGTACCCAGGCTGGGATCATTCATGGGATCAATCTGCTCCACCGACTCAGGTGCATCGGTAGGAACCGAACTCTTCTCGTCAGTTGATGTACAGCTTGACATGCAAGCCATTGCTAAAACAACACCAACCATCATCACACCCTTAAATAAATTGTATAATTTCATATCTATTACTCTTTTTAATTTGTTTATCTACAATGTTAGTATTTGGATTTATTCACTCTCTTTCGCATTGTCTTTGACAGTGTCGTTTTGGGGAGAATCTACTGCAGGGAAAGTGTCGATCTCGGCAGCAAACTCGCCCACACTCATCTCTTCGCCAGGCATGCATTCAGTAGTGTCAACAGCTACCTCGCCTTCCAGTTTTTCTCCGTGACCTGAACTGCAAGAACACGACGATACTGCAAGACCCAGACCAGCCAGAACTACAACCTTACCTAGTGCACGGCGCAGGTTCAGCTCATGGTTGAGATACCTCACCTCAGCCTCACAGGCAGGGCAAGTGCCGGGGCAATCACCCTCGTGGCTGCACTCCACCGGGGTATACTCAATCCCATTAGCATCGGCTATACCCTGGCGCACAGACTTCAGTTCACGACATACTTTCTTTCCGTTTTCCATATCTTTAGAGTATTTGGTTATCAAAAATTTGATTCGAGTGCATTGTTCCTGTTGTCAAAGGCAAAGTCACCGCCATTGTCGTCAAACAATGTTGCAGACTTCACGTCGCACAACACGTGTAGCATGGCGAGCGCCGGGTTAACCTTGTCAGACGCAGGAACAAACTGGCCTTTGAGGGTGAAATGGTCGGTCATGCCAAAGTGCATGGTTCCGCCATTGCCACCCAGGGTAGAACGAACGTACATTCCCATCACCGCCTTGCCAAAGAAATCAACAGCAGCCTTGTCCTCACTGGCATACCCCTCGGTTTGCTCATAGTTGAGAACCTTGATGTAAATCACACCGTTCTTGTTACCCATGGTCACCATCTTGTTGTCCCACTCATAGATGTATTCGTTCTGCTCGTTCAGCTCAGGGTCCTGCCCCATTGCCGAAGCAAAGCCCGAGACAAGATTCATCACGGCATTGGGGTCGCTCGACTTGGCAGCGATCACACCGTTCCAGTCGTCGATAGTGGCATCGTGAAGCAGTCCCACAGCAACAGGGCCGTTGAACGTCGTCAGCACAGGGCGAATGTTGGCAGTAGACCCGACAGACATGGTACTGAGCAGTGTCAGCATTTTGTCGACCTGTGGCAACTTCACGAGGTTGCCGCCGTTAACGCTCACCGACGCGATATAGTCCATAGACTCGGGGATAACGCTGAGGAAGTCGACTGAGGGAGCGCCGAGCGTGCTGGCGAGCAGTTGTTCATACTGGCTGCCCTTGTCGGCCTTCACATCAACCTCGATATCGGCCTTATCGTCGTTAAAATTGAGCGAGCACACATAGGCCTTGACATCGCTCTCGGTGAAAATCTCAAGCAACGGCATCTTAGACGCAATATCGTTATACATCTTGCTGTGCGCAGCAAGCATCTTCACGCCCTCCTGGCGCAGGTAGGCGTCAATGTCGTTGCCATCATTGATGCAGTCGTCGACATCGTTGTCGTCAAGTATGCTGGGAGTCGACTGGGACATCATCTTGCGGGCAGCCTGTGCAGCCTTTGCCACCTCCATGGGACGGCTCACGTGGCCCACTAGCAGCACGTCGTCGTCGATTGCATATAGGTAATCCTCACGGTAGATGCAGTCCAGCCCGTCGACACTCTCAAAGTTACCGCCAACGCGCCCCTCCACAACCTTGCGGGCAGCCTTCTCGTCATCGAGCGCAACAAGGTAGACTGTGCTGAAAGTCTTGCCCGAGAGAAATGCGTAGGCATTGCAATCCATGTCGAGGCCCATAACCGGCAGGTCCATCACCACCTTGCACAAGGGCGACTGGTCATTCTTGTCCAGAATGTCCTCGAGCGAGCGGGGAAGTTTCACCTTACCATCATGATCAAGTTGCGCCTTGTCGACAATACTTCCCACGTTGATGCTCACCACGCCGGCGGCATCGGCAGGAATCATCTTCTGCAACTTCTTGTTGCCGTTGCTGCACGAAGCAAACGTGGCGACAACAATTACACATAGTATATAATTGATAATCTTCATTTTACCTTAAAACATCACAATTAATGTAGTATTAAACCGCAAATTTACTCAAACTATCTCAAACTAACAAAAAAAGCCACCCATTTTTTCACGGGTGGCAAACACAAATCACCAAAACAAAATTACATGTCATCTACGACATCAATAAATTCCAAATATCATGATACTAAGGTTTGTGAGGCAGAGCGGTCAAAGTGTCTTGACTCGCTGAGTATGTTTTTCTTGAACATCATGTACACCAGTTCCTGGATAGGAGTGAGTTCCACGTTGCGTTCCACTCCCAGGATCTCATCGCTGAAGAAGGTGTCGAGCATGATGCGACGTTCTTCAACTGACATATTCTTCATGCGGCTGATAACACGGGGCGAGATTACTATTACATTTTCCATATCTTGTATCGTTTTAATTGTTATTATTTCCTTTTCACGATGCAAAGGTAGACAGCAGGTGTGCCAAAAACGCTCACACCTCTCATAACAAATGTTAAACATATCATTTTTTTCAACAAAATTTCTCCTCCCGGAGTACTCAACTTGGCTAGTGAACCAACACGCATGGCTTATAGACATCAAAAAAAATCCCCGAGCGGATAGCCCGGGGTGAAAAGTAATAAATCCAAAATGTAGTTATGAGAGCACTGGCGGCGCAAGACCACTTGGCAATACACCCGCGTGATAAAAGCAACCGTCCTACCGTCCTCTCCAGCCGGCCTGGTGTGTTACAACGCGTCGTCAGTGAGTTCGCCCAGCTCGCCCAGTTCTTCGGCGTTAAACTCAGCGTCGCCATAGAATTCCTCACCTATGTCTTCGAGCGAGGGAGTCTCTACCTTGGCGGGAGCAATCACGATGTCCATGTCAACGTTCTCCTTGGGAGGACGGCCCTCCTTGCGCTGGCACAGGGGGTCGCGCAGGGTCTTACCAGTGACGATCTCCTTCAGCTTCATGAAGAAATAGCGTTCAGACATGTAGTCAAACACAAACTTGAGTTTCTGTCCTTCTTCTTCCAGAAGCTCGTCAAGGCGTGTCTCGTCCATGATCCAGATGTCCTCGTCGGTATCGGTGTCCATGTCAACGTAGGTTACCTCCTTCTCCTTGTTCCACTCATCGTCACAAATGTAGAAAGAGTCCACCTGTTCCTTGTCATAACCGGCAGCATCGAGAATCGCGTTTCTCAGTCTTACAAACGTATCTTCAGAATCGATAGCGATTTCCAACTTGAAATTACTTGACTCTTCAGAACCAATAAGAAATTTATAAATCATATTTTTGGGTTAAAATTTTATTGTCATTGATTTCACAATGCGAAATTACTAAAAAAATATATATCACATACATTTTTGAAGTTTTTTTTTCGACAAAGCAAAATAAAAATGATACGCAAATTTTCGAGGCAAAATTTACGCCTAAAAACAAACTTTCTACACCTTAATATATATAAGAAAAGCAAACCGCAATATCTTACGGTTTGCCTTCCATATGATTTTTCTAACAAATATCCTCTTTAGGGAATCAAGCCATGGCTGCGGAACACCTTGCCAATCTTCTCCAGAGCCTCGGTCACCTGTTCCTTAGTGTGGGTTGCCATCAGGCTGAAGCGAATCAGCGTATCGTTGGGAGCAACTGCGGGTGAAACCACAGGGTTCACAAAGATACCATCGTTGAACAGCTCAGTGGTGATGAGGAAAGTGAGATTGTTGTCACGGATGTAAAGCGGGATGATGGGAGTCTCGGTGTTGCCCACCTCGCACCCCATGCTCTTGAAGCCGTCCAGTGCATAGTTGGTGATGTCCCACAGGTGCTCTTGACGCTCGGGCTCGCTCTCCATGATGTCGAGGGCAGCGTTAACGGCAGCTGTCGACGCGGGAGTGATGCTGGCGGTGAAGATGTAAGAGCGTGAGTGGTGACGCAGGAAGTTGGTGATCACCTCGTCGGTAGCGATGAAACCGCCCAGCGAAGCAAACGACTTGCTGAAGGTACCCATGATGAGGTCTACCTCGCTTGCCAGACCGAAGTGGTCGCACACGCCGCGGCCGCCCTTACCGAACACGCCGATGCTATGAGCCTCGTCCACCATGATGCTTGCATTGTACTTGTGAGCAAGGTCTACGATGTCAGGAAGCTTGCACACGTCGCCCTCCATCGAGAACACACCGTCAGTGACGATGAGCTTCACGCGGTTGGGGTCACACTTCTTGAGCTGAGTCTCGAGCGAAGCCATGTCGTTGTGCTTATACTTCAGCGAGTTAGAGAACGACAGGCGACGGCCCTCGATAATCGAGGCGTGGTCCTGCTCGTCCCACAGGATGTAGTCCTCACGGCCGGTGAGAGTAGAAACAACACCCAGGTTCACACCGAAACCAGTTGAATATACCATAGCGTCTTCCTTGCCAACATAGTTAGCCAGGCGGCGCTCCAGATTCTTGTGGATGTCCAGAGTACCGTTAAGGAAAGGAGAACCGGCACAGCCAGTGCCATACTTCTGCACAGCCTCAATTGCAGCCTGCTTGATCTTGGGATGATTTACCAATCCGGTATAGCAGTTAGAACCGAACATCAGCACGCGCTTGCCGTTGATGATAACCTCGGTGTCCTGCTCGCTAGCGATGGCACGGAAATAAGGATAGATACCTGCATCCTTAGCCTTCTGCGGCTCTAAATACTTAGATAACTTTTCTTGTAATAGTTTCATGTTATTGTGTAGTACGTTTTTATTCATTCCAATGGGTGAGCACACGTCAAAGTTGCCTCACGTCCATATAGGCTACAAAAGTAGTAAATAAATTTCAAATAAAGATAATTATAAGGAGTAAAACAACCAAAATAATTTCATTTTAGACAAATTTCTAGCATTTTGCCCCCATAATCCCCCAATCACCTGCCCAGTTAATATTTATTAAGAAAACCCGCAACCCCAACGGCAACCATACAACAATGCGGTTCTACTCTTTAGAGGTACAGAGGTACAGAGGCACAGAGGTACAGAGGCACAGACAACCCAAGCCAACGATGCCAAGGGCATCGCACCTCAATAACCCACGATAGCACGAAGCGCAGCGAAGTGCCATCGTGGGACAGATGCACCCACACACCCATCGATGCCAGCGGCATCGCACCACATTGGACAAAAGCAATCTAACATCACCACCCAAGGCTCACCAGGCGGGGAAGACCTCGGAGAGGTCAAGAGGCTCGGAGGAGCCTCACTATGCGCAACCCCATGCAAGCAGTCTCGAAGAGGTGCGCCGCATGGGGTAAAAGCCATGTGGATATCGTGCCTCGAAGAGGAACGCCAACATAACGCACACCCGATGCTAGACAACCTCACACCTATCGCGACATCGACACTATCTGTCAGCGCTGTGCGATACCTTCGGCATCGACTACGTTATGCATTTTTCACCCACGATGGCACTTCGCTATCGCTACGAACCATCGTGGGTTATCAAGGTGCGATGCCTCTGGCATCCCCCCCTGTCACGTCGGCGTCACTCATCTGCCCGGTCACGGCAATGATGGACGACATCCTGTGTCATCCGTATGTTCGGGACAAACATGGCGGGTAATCGTTAGCAGCCGTTTTATTTGTTCACCAGCCTTTGAATCATCAGCGTCCTACGGTCGCTACGGACGAGACAGAGTCGTCCCCACATTACTGCCGAGAAAGACAGCGGCTTAATCAAAAACAATTCTCGACTTACTTCGCCGGTCTGTGGTTTCGATGTAGAGCAAGAACGTGTAGAATCCTCAGTCCTAAAGTTTTTACTCAGAGAGAGCTAAACGTAAGCCAATACAATTTCTCACAAAAGTAGGCAAACCATAATGACAACAAATCGTACGGCATCTACTATCATAATTAGCATAGCTTCCGCCACGATAAACTCGATAAGATCCACTTTCAGGTCCAGTAGGGTTAATAACAGCAGATTCACCGTAGCTACCATACCAGTCCTGACACCATTCCCAGACATTGCCGCTCATGTCATAAATTCCAAGTTCATTTGTTTTTTTTTCTGCGACATTATGAGGCATTCCACCACTATTGCTACCACACCACGCTATGACACCAAGGTTGTTACTGCCACTATACATGAAATTTTTGCTATTATTGCCCCCACGGGCGGCAAACTCCCACTCTGCCTCAGTGGGCAGGCGGAAATGCTGTCCTGTTAGGGCATTCAGCTTCTCGACGAACTCCTGGCAATCATTCCAAGACACACTCTCCACAGGCAAATTATCACCTTTATAAAATGACGGATTTCTCCCCCCCATTACTGTATACCATAATGCTTGAGTCACCTCAGTCTTGCCTATGTAGTAATCATCTATAGTGACTTGGTGAGGTGCTCTCTCCTCATCAAATGCTTCAAGCGGTTCCGAAGTCGCCCCCATAATGAAAGAGCCACCTTTTACATATATCATGTCAAAATCTACACCGTTGACAGTGAAAGTCTTTATCGTGTCTTCCCGAGGTTTCTCAGCGACCACACCGCTGCTATCAACTTCTTCTGAATTACTGTCACTGGCCATCACCTCATTGGGTGATTCACTATTTCCGCCACTTGCAAAAGCAATGATTATAGCCACAAGGGCTACCACCGCTACACCAATAGCCCCATATAGTATCAACTTGCGTTTATCGGCGCTGGGCAAAGCCGCAGCGAAATCGGTTGCCGAACTGAAGCGGTCGTCCTTTTTTCCCTGCATCGCCTTGCTGATAGCGTATATCGTCGCCAAACTGACACTATTTTTCTTCAGGTCGTCCTTGGGCAACCCGAAGTTCTGCATGTAGGAGGCATTTGGCGGGGTTTTGCCGGTGAGCAGTTTGAAAAGTGTTGCACCCAGGGCGTAGACGTCGGTCTCAGGAGAGAACTCTGCAACTCCTCCTTGCATGTACTGCTCCATAGGGGCATAACCCTCGCTGATGCCCACGGGGGTTGTGCTGGTCTGGCCACCCGACTCGGCATCATACTGCTTGGCGAGGCCAAAGTCGATGAGCACGGTCTCGTCCTTCTCGTTGAGCATGATGTTGCCGGGCTTTACGTCCAGGTGGTTCACGTTTTGCCGGTGGATATAGTCGAGTGCCGAGGCTATCTGCTTGATATAACGGGTGGCAACAGGTTCAGATAAATAGCCCTCCTTCCTTACTCTGTCACTCAGCGAGCCACAGGGGGCATACTCCATCACGTAGTAGGCGGTGCCATTCTCCTCAAACACATCGATGATGCGCACGATGTTGGGATGGTTGAAGCGGGCGATGTTGCGGGCTTCCTTGAGGAACTTCTCACGGAAGCGCATCACGAATTCATAGCCGCTATCAACGCCCAGCGTCACGTAGCTGGTGCCCACGTCGCGGCTGCACATACCACTCATGAAGAACTCTTTGATGGCGACCGTGCGGTCGAGGCCGGTTTGCTCGGCCATGTAGGTGATGCCGAAGCCGCCCTGGCCCAGCACATCCAGTATCTTGTAGCGTCCTCCCTGCAGCAGGGAACCGCTCTTCAATGCATTGCTCATGTTAATAAAAAGAGGGATTTTTATTTCAAATGCAAAGGTAGCATTTTTCGGCGGAAAAAACACATACTATAATAATAAATAGTGCCATCGGGGCATTTATTCATTAATATTTTGTACCTTTGTAAACTAAAACAGAATGACGCATGGAATTTAAGTTGCATTCTCCATACGCTCCCACGGGAGACCAGCCGCAGGCCATTGCACAACTGAGTGATGGCATCAACGACGGCACGCCTTACCAAACACTGCTGGGCGTGACCGGCTCGCGCAAGACTTTCACCATGGCCAACGTGATAGCGCGTACCGGCCGCCCTACCCTCATCTTGTCGCACAACAAGACGCTGGCGGCACAGCTCTATGCCGAGTTCAAGTCGTTCTTCCCCGAGAACTCGGTCCACTACTTCGTGTCTTACTACGACTACTACCAGCCCGAGGCCTACATACCCTCGACCGACAAGTACATCGAGAAAGACCTTGCCATCAACGAGGAGATTGAGCGCCTG
>JAZQPG010000041.1:0-5029 GCA_045628365.1 Sodaliphilus sp.
CTGATGAGATAGGGCTGGTTAGTAAAGAAGTTATGTACAAGATCAAGATCGTCTTTCCTCGCTGTGGTCAAGGTCATGGCTTCATCATCAACATCCTTGGTGAATCCCATAGCACCATATTCATAAACCTCGGCGTCGGCACCGAAGTAATAGGTGCTTATGTTAAACGGCATTTTGATGCAGAAGAACTTATCGGCCTTGTGCTCATTGCGGAAGTAAGCATGGTCATAGCCGCCGTTACGCATAACCTCGGTTGTGGGAGCATAGTCGTTGGCAATCGATGAGTTACGATTCTTGAATCCGCTCCAGGGCAGGCAAGTGAACTCAACCTTCTGGTAGGGAGTGTCATAGAGGTTGTTGAGCATTGTATGCTCCAGGAATTCCTGCGGGAAGGCTTCGGGATGTGACTCATCCTTGGGGTCTTCCTTGAAGAATACGTTCAGGATCTGGATGGGCTTGACATTGCCATCACTGGGTTGAATAGCCTCTCTTTCAACGGTAAGCTTGCCTAATACTGTGATTTCTTGAATGTTGTCAACATCCCAGAAAGCTAACGTTTGGAAAGTCGCATCACCTTCTATATAAATATTCTCAACGCTGCAGCCATGGAAAGCATTTTTCTCTACGGTAATTCCTGCGGGCAATTTCAAAGTTTTGATGTCGTTATAAAATCCAAAAGAATGTGCTCTTACCACGCTCACACTGTCGCCAAACTCTACATATTTCAACTTGCCTTGCTGTGAAGGAAGATCACGTGGGTCCTGATCGATGGGGCGGCCCACATACAATGTCTCGCAATTGAAGAACCTGAAAGATGCATCTATCCTGAGGGGGACAGGAGAATCGGCAATGTGGAGTGTAGATACGTTTTCAGTATTGTTGAAAACAAAGTTAGGTATGAAGGTGACACCAGTACCTATGCTCAACGATTTGAGCTTGTTGTTGTGCTCAAACTCGTATTCTTGCATCTTGGTAACATTGTCACCGATAACGATGTTCTCAAAGTAGCTATCATAGAAAGGAGAGGCTGTCTGCTCCTTTGATTCGTATACAACGTCGCGATCCATGACGAGTCGCTTGAGGTTGCTGCATGAGTCAAATGTGCGGCATTCAGAGTCGCTGGTGTAGCATTCCAGATCACCTTCGCCAGGCATAATGGTGAGGGATGTCAGTTCATCACAATCGTAGAACGCCTTGTAACCAAGTGACTTGAGTGAGCCAGGTAAGCAAAGGCTGGTAAGACCGCAGTCATCAAATGCGTTGGAACCGATTCTTTCAACACCATTGTTGAATGTAACCTCGGCGAGCTTGTCGCAGTCATAGAAACCTTCTTTCTCAATGGTCTTGAGAGCGGTGTTGCTGAAGTCTACCTTCTCGAGCTTGTCGCAGTCGGCAAACGCACGCTCCTTGACGGTGGTGAGGTGTGTTGCCTCCTCCATGTACAAGACTGTCAATTTATTGTTAGGGGTTGCGCCCACGCCGCTATACATCTTTGATGTCACGTAGGTGGCATAGGGGCCATATTTCACTTCGAGAAGCTCATCGCTGATACCCCAGCCTGAGCCAAGGACTGTAAACTCGGTGTACTTGCTTGCCTTGAGGTCGCGGCCTATGTAAGCATGTGTAGCGGCCGACATGCCCTCGCAGCAGTAGAAGTCAATCTCAGAGCCAAGGCTTTGCTCGTCGCCATAGAAGTAATACGCCTTCACATGGTGGCAGCCACTGAACAGCTCGTTCTCGCCACTCGACCCTCCGTTGCTGTTGCCCACGACGGTCACGCGAGGACCAAACTCAATATATTTCAGATCTTCCCTTGTTTGAAATGGTGCGTCTTCGCTTTTGTCCCAAGAGAGGTTGCGGCCTATATACAAATAAGTTACGGGGCAGAACTCAAACAACTGCTCGTCAAAGAAGGTGTAATCGTTAAATCCAAGATTCAGTGTTGTGCTGCCGTCGGCAAAGGTAACATCCATCAGTGCTGTACATTCCTTGAACGCATCGTTTTCAATTTTATCTACGGTATTAGGAATTTCAACACTTTCCATTTTTTTACCGCCGTTCATTGATTTCACATTATTCACGGTATATTCCACACCGTTATACGTAACTGTGGGAGGTACTTTCACTGAAGTTAAGTTGGGATTCACGTTGACCACTGTCGCGGTGCCCGAGCCCGAGCCTAACGAATAGTCTATACCGTCAATGCTGGCGCTAATGGTACCAGCCATGGGGGCTACCTTAGCCTTCATCGACGCGCTAACGCTGTCGCTTGCCTGGGCAGGAGCTTCAAGTGCCATTGCCACCTCGTAGTCGCCCAGCATGGTGTTTTCCACAATGTTGGCACCCTCCTTGAGGTTACCGGCGAGGGATTGCACGCCAGTGGCTTGGCATCCTCTGATGATTGCGGTGTGCTGGTTCCAGCCTATGAGTCCGGCATTCTCTTCGGCACCGGTGACCTGGCCGGTAAACGAACTGCCGTTGATGATGGCGGTTCCTCGGCTGTTGCCCACAAGGCCGCCCGCCTTGATGGCACCGGTGGCATTGATGGTGGCGTCACTGTTGCAATTCTCGATTGTGGGGCTCACGGCATGGGCAATGAGCGGGCCGGCATACTCGCCTGTAGCACTAAGGCTACCGGTGAGGTTCACATTGCTGATCACACTTCCATGCTGGGTATTCTCAAACAATGGAACTCCGTTGAGGGTCATGGTGTGGCCTTGGCCGTCAAACTTGCCGCGGAAGTGGTATTCGCGGTCGCCCACGCCTATACTGCGGTTCACGTTGATGCCATCGGCAGTCACGCGCGCTGAGACGTAGGTGTCACCCTTGTTCACCACATCGCAAAACTCCTCGTAGTCTGCTGTAGAACCGATGAGATAGACGCCTATGCTGTCTTTCTCAATAGCAGCTGCAGGCATCAGGAAGCCTATGGCAGCAAGCAGACAAGAAAACAAACGTTTTTTTTGCTTCATGTACATGTTAATACAGTTTTTTTATAATTATTAGATTTTAATCTTCAACTCTCAGTAACCCTAGCAGACTACAATTAAACAGGCTTTAAGACAGACAGAAATTAAAAGAAATTTAAACCGAAATCCTTGTCTTTTAAAAAAGAACACGAAACAAATGATTTCTTCTGATTTCTTCTAATTTCTGTCAGTTTTTCTGCGGAATCTCTGCGGAATCTCTGCAGGAGATTATTTGGCAAGCTTCTCCAGCGGCTTAACGAAGTGACTGTCCAAGCTCGCTGCGTAGAATTCCTTCTGGCCGTCAAGACCCTCGTGAACGAGCACCCTGAACTCACGCTTAGCCAGGTCATAGACACTGGTGTGGGTAGTGTACCACAGCGTGCAGTCCTTCTTGTGCCACAGCGACTTGTCGGCGAAGTTAGCTTTTCCGGTCTCAACTTCCTTTACAAATGCCTCGTTCTTGAGCACGTCGGGGTTGTTGTAAACCTCGTTGGCCTTGATGGCAGTGTTGTTGGCATAGTCGGTGCAGAAGAAGCCGGGATCCTTGATGTCCTTGGTGTAGGCCAGTGAGAACCACACCTTCTTCATGAGGTCCTGCATACCCTCGAAGGTAGCGGGAGTAGCGGCATAGTTGTCCTTGATCACGTCATAGCGCTCATAGCCCTGTGCGCCTTCCTGCATCATCTGCTTGTCGGCCATCAGCTTGTTAGTGAAGTTGGTCATGATGGTAGCGTAAGAGGGCTCCTCGACCTCGGTGGTCTCGGTGAAGCAAGGCTTGTTGTCGAGGAACTCGAGCACACAGCTGGTAGTGCTGTCACACAGCAGCCAGTGGAACGCCTGCGACTCGCCCTTGTGGGGGAAGTTGACGGGCTCATACCAGTTGATAGATGCGATGATCTCCTTAGCCTCGGCCACGCTGTGGGCGTTGTCGAGAACCACGCGGGTCAGGGCCGACACGATGTAAGACTTCTCGGCGCCGGGGTTGGTGTTGGCAGCTCCGTGGCCCCACTTGCCATATTCCCAAGTGCTCTTGTCGAATGAAGTCTCGCCGGTGGGCATCACGTTAACACCGATATATACACCACACTCGTTGATACCGTCGCAGGTGCTCAGGGGCAGCGTAGCATATACCCTGCTGCAGGTGTCGCCCGCGGCAGCAAGCGAGTCAGTGAACAAGGGATTCGCTCCAACCATGCCTATAGAGGCAAGATGCTTGTCATTGTGGTTGATCTTGACCACTGCGGCTGCCTGGTCATTGATGTACCAGTCGAGGTTACGGCCCACGAAGTTGCCGCGGCGCACCTCGGTGCAGGCTGCATTAGAGGGTTTGAACATCTTAGACATCGCCTCGTGAGCAGCCTCAAAGTCATAGTCGTCATACTCCACTGCATAGAGGTAGTCACATATCTTGGTGTTACTACGGTTCTCATCGTTAGCGGCAGCGGCGCCGTCATTGTTACCATTGTTATTACCTGTGCATGAAGCGCACAGTGCAGCGATTACAATAAGTGAAGTCCGCAAAGCAGACTTTGCATTAAAATTCTTGTTCATAGCTATTACGTTTTTAAAATTGAATTCCGTATTTATTTTTGGTGTTGCAAATTTACGCATTTCCCTTTCAACTAACACACTAATTAACGTAAAAAATGAAAGGAAAAACCCAAAATTTACGCATCACCCCCCACATTTTTGTCACAAACACCCCTTTTTCACCCCCTAGAGGCGACTCATACCCCAAAAAACCGCAGCAGCCCCCGCCACAAGACCACCACGACACCACCACGAGACCACTGCCGCCATGGAAGCGCCATGGGAGCGCCCCCGTGCCCCGCGGTTCTCCGCGGGGACCACCACCATGAGAGCGCCATGGGAGCGCTGCCCCCTGGCGCGCCGCGACTACATCAAGACAAAATGCCATCAAGGGGACTGTCCCTTTGATGGCATTTTGAGCCTCAAACGAAAAAGCGACGACTTTCATAAGTCAGCATCAATCAATGCATTATGAAAAAATCGTCGCTTATTTGTTGTGCGCCTGATAGGGACACAAATATTAAAAACTT
>JAZQPG010000042.1:0-8730 GCA_045628365.1 Sodaliphilus sp.
AGATGTGGATGGTGCTTGGGAGCAGTATGTGAAGCAGAAGAAGGAAGAAGACCTTGTGAGCATCATCAATGAAGAAAAGTTGAAGCCAGAGGAAACAAGGAAGTTCATAGACAATGCCTTCAGAGATGGTCAAGTGAGAACAACAGGCACTGACATAGACAAGATACTGCCCCCCATGTCAAGATTTGGCGGAGGAGGCAACAGAACCACCAAGAAACAAACAGTGATAGAAAAAATCACTGCCTTCTTTGAAAGATACTTAGGATTGTAAAAAGTTGGACACAATTTGGACACAAAACCCATATCAAACTGGTGTGTTTTTGTATTCAAAAATCACAATTAACAGATTGTTAGCAAGACACATAACAACATACCCCTGTATAGCACAGAAGTTAAAAAAAACAACAAACTATAGACAACTATAATACAATGACAGTCAACAAAGAACGTCAATCCAACTTTGAATTGCTGCGCATCGTGGCAATGCTTCTCATCTTGTCGGTTCACGCCAACTACATGGCATTTGACCCGCCAACGTTTGACAACGCGGCCGTGTCGTGGCTACGCGTGACGTTGGAGAACATGTGCATCATAGGCACCAGCCTTTTCAGCCTCAAGTCGGGATGGTTCGGCATCAAGCCCAAGCTCAACAAGTTCCTTAAACTTGCCATCCAGATATCAACTTACGTGCTCATCATCAACATCGTGATGATAGCTCTGGGCAAGAAGGCGTTCTCCCTGGGATTCTTCACCGACATCGTCGTTGCCGGCCGCAGCTACTGGTTCATGATCTCCTATCTGCTGCTCTACGTGCTGTCGCCCATCATCAACACCTTCATCGAGCACTCGTCCCGGTCGCGCTTCAAGTGGACGCTCGTGGCATTCTACATCTTCCAGTTTGTTTACGGATGGTGGCACAACGCCGAGTTCCACCACGGCCACTCCGCCTTGTCGCTCATGGGCCTGTACATGCTGGCACGATACTTCAGGCTCTACGGTTGCCCGTTGTTCAAACTCAGGATATGGCAGCTGCTGGCACTGTTTGTCGCCCTGGCATCGGCGGCAGCCTTGCAGGAGTCGCTGTTCTACATGCTGGGCGGCGAGGACCTGGGCACCCGTACCCTATACTTCTACCTGCGCACCAACAGCCCGGTCTTCGTGATGGAGTCGGTACTCATCTTCGCCGTCTTTGCCAAGATACAGTTCACCAGCCGCACCGTCAACTACATCGCCTCGTCGTCGCTGGCGGTTTACCTCATCCATGTCAACCCCGACGTGTTTGACTACTACACCGCCATGTTCCCGGCGATTTACAACGCCATGCCCAATGCACTGGGCCTGCTGGCGATGGCCGGGGTCATCGTGCTCGTGTTTGCCGGCTGCATAGCGATCGACAAACTGAGGCTGCTCATTGTCCCCACCGAGAAACTGGCCAGCGCCCTCGACAACCTCGTTGCACGCGTCACCCACTACCGTCAACCCGACGACACCCCCTAGGGCCAACTCCCACTTTTTTCCTATAATAAAGGCAATAAGCGTTCCGCCCCCACGTTATTGTATTATAATCACATTAATTATCAATCAATTCAATTATCGTTACCATTATGAAAGTTGATGGCTTGGGGTGGCGGTATGAAACAAAACACCGCTACACGCGGCGGCATCGCACCCACGACTATGCTGGCATAGGCACCTACGAGGTGACCTTTGCGGTCCATGGCCGCCTGCCTATGTTTGGACACGTCGAGGCCACTGCCGGCGGACGGGCGACGCTCATCCCCTCACAGCTCGGCAAGATGGTGCTTCAACAGGAATTGCCCAAGATTAGTAGCGTTTTCCCGTGTGCCCAAGTGTGGAAAATAGCCTTAATGCCTGACCACATCCACCTCATCGTGCGCGTCAATGCCCCGCTGCCGGCAGGAAAGAGCCTGGGCACTATCATTGGGTCCTTTAAAGGTGGCATCACCAGGCTGTGGCGACAGTTAAAGGCTGACGCCTTTAACACCGGGGCGCAGGCAATCGCCCCTGTGTCAAGCGCATCAGCGCTTGATGGCGACTCTCTGTTCGAGCCCGGCTTCAACGACCGCATCCTGATGAATGACGGCCAGCTCAACAACTGGAAACGTTATCTGGACGACAACCCCTACCGGCTATGGATAAGGCAGCAACAACCGCACTTGATGCGCCGCGCGTTATGCCTGGCTATTGACGGAACGCGCTATGGCGCCTTTGGCAACTTCGCCCTGCTGCGCCATCCCGAGAAGCACCAGGTGTTTTTCCACCGCCTCACCGACGGGCAACCCACAGAGCACACCACACTGTGGCAACAAGAACACGACCGCCTCATTGCACTGGGCTGTCAAGGCGACGTGCTCGTAACCCCGGGCATTTCAGAGTGCGAGAAACGCATCAAGAAAGAGGCCATCGCACAACGGCTCAAGCTGATCCACCTGCAGCGAGAGTCTATATCACAATACTGGAAACCCGAGCATGCACGCTTCGAGGCCTGTGCGTCAGGCTCTCTCCTCATCCTTGCCCCGTGGCAGGACGACCTGGACACATCGAGCGACCATGCCTCGTTCCACCACCTCAACGAGCTGGCCGCTTCGATATGCCGGATAGGAGCCGACACCGAATGTCGCCTCTTAGAGAGGCAAAAAGATTAATACACATTATAAAAAACAAATTATTATGAAAGCAAAACTCATTACACTCCTCGTGCTCGTCATGAGCATGGCAATGACTCCCGCGTTCAACGCGCAGGGTAAGGGTTCAAATGCCGGCGCAACCGCTACTGCTAGCCAAACCTACTACTATGTGGTAGTGGGCAGCTTTTCAAACCTCAATGAGGCTAAATTCTATAACGACAATGCCCCTGGCGATGTGGAGTGGCGTGGCGTGTTTGTCACAACCTCTAAAGGCAGGACCCTTTACCGCGTGTGTGACGGTTGTTACACTAGCAAAAGCAGTGCACAGAGTCATGCAAACGAAATAAGAAGACTTTGGGGAATCGACGCTTGGGTATGGGCCTCTAAAGGCAAGGCAAGACACATTTACGGTTAAGCATTTCTACCTCCCGGGCACAAAGGAAATACCCCTCTACCCCGAATAACACTCAAGGCAATACACAACAGGGCAGCCATTACTGCTTGCGGCATAGCAAGCGCCTGTAATGGTTCCCGCGTTTAACGCGCAGGGCAAGGGTTCAAATGCCGGCGCAACCGCTGGTGCCCGAACCGTCTACTACGTGGTAGTGGGCAGCTTTACTAGAGGCACAAACGCATGGGTATGGGCTAGCAAGGGCGAGGCTCGTTGCGTCGCCAGTGGCTGGGGCAACGACGGAAGCCGCATTGTCATCAGCCCCCAGTAACACCTGGACGGTTCTCTATCTAACAGCAGAAGTTACAACAGAGGGTGAATTTCCCTGAAAATTCACCCTCAAATAAAAATTACACCTATTTATGAAAAAACTTATCCTTTCGGCTATGGCGGCTTTAACAATGGGGCTTACTGCCCATGCCGTCCCTGCATTCCCCGGGCAGCTCAACTTTGGGCAGAGCGACGGGACAACTATAAGCGTGCGCCTCATAGGCGACGAGTGGTTCAGCACCTACACCACCCTTGACGGCTACACCATTGAGGCCGACAGCCGTGGCGACTTCTACTACAAACAAGGAAACACGAGGAGCAGCATCAAGGCTCACAACCTGGAGGCCCGCAGTGCCGCCGAGCAGAGCTATGTAGCGGCCCATGCCGCCGAGATGCACATAGACAATGTGGTGCAGGAACAGCTCAGCAAGAAAGCTCCTAACAGGGTCAAAACCATGGCATTGAGCCGAGGCATCCCCTGCAAAGGGTCTCCGCGCGTGCCTGTCATCCTGGTTGAGTTCAGTGACCTCTCGATGCGCACCAGTAACGCGGTGGAAGCATTTGACAACATGCTCAACACCAAGGAAAAGAGTGCTCTCCAGTATTTCACCGACCAGTCCTACGGACAGTTTACACCCCAGTTTGACATCCTGGGTCCGGTGAAACTAGACAAGCCCAGGGCCTACTATGGAGCACACACCAGCACGGCTAATGACGCCAAGCCAGGCAGCATGGCGGCCGAGGCTGTCATGGGGTTACCCGACACGGACTTCTCAGTGTATGACAACGACCACGACGGTGATGCCGACGTGGTCATGATAATGTATGCCGGTCCGGGCGAAAACCACGGTGCATCCAGGGATGCCATCTGGCCCCACCAGTGGTATATACGCAACGCTTATTACGATGGCAGGGGCGACTACATGATGTTTAAGAAAAATGGTGTGAACATCAACAGGTATGCCTGCTTTTGCGAGACGGCCGGCAGCAGCGACTATGACACGACGCTGAACGGCATAGGCACCTTTTGCCACGAGTTCGGCCACGTGATGGGTCTGCCCGACTTCTACGAGACTACCTATGCCCACGGATACTACGGCATGGGCTTCTGGTCGATTATGGACAACGGCGGCTACCTTGATGGCGGTAACACCCCGTCGGGCTACACCGCCTATGAAAGGGCTGAAATGGGATGGATAGAAATCCAGGAAGCCGAGAGCAACAAGCAATACACCATCAAGCCAATAGACCTGGCCGAGGGCGAAGCCGTGCGCATCTACAACCCCGAGGACCGCAACGAGTATTACATCTTTGAGAATCACCAGAAGCAAGGCTGGAACGCCAGCCAGGCAACGAGTGGATTGCTCATCAACCATGTCACCTATGATGCCATTGCATGGGACTACAACACCGTGAACAACTCCATGCCGCAGCTCATGACCATCGCTGCCGCCGACTGCCTGCCGTCGAAGTACACCGAGTCGGGCGACTTGTTCCCCTACAACGGCAAGACCGAGTTTACCAGCACATCCTCTCCTGCCGCCAAGCTAAACCGCGGCACCGCTGGCGTGCTGGACATACCCGTCACCGAGATAACACAAAACAGCGACGGCACGGTGTCGTTCTGGGTCTATAAGGGATATATCAAGGAAGTGCCTGGCATCACTCCTCCTGCAACCGACGATATCACCACAAGGGGATTTAACCTGAAGTGGAACGCCGTACCCAATGCCGACTACTACACCGTCAGCATCACCGGCCCCGGGTGCAACCGCACGGTCGATCTCCTCGAGGACACCACCCTAGCCGTATCAAACCTCAGGACCGCCACCACCTATGAGTGCAAGGTCCAGGTGGCATATACCGACGATACTGCCAGCGACTGGAGCGAAGCGGTCAAGGTGACCACTAAGGGCACTCCGGTGCTGCAAGAGCCCGCTGCTGGTCAAATTGGCTCCAATTCCTTCGTCGCCAGCTGGGACAACATGCCCGGCGTGGCATCTTACACGCTGCACGTAGCACGCACTGCCGCATGCGACTACACCCACCTGCTGCACGAGACGTTCAGCAAATCAGTAGAGAAGGGCACCTCTAACGTCGCTTTTTCCATCAACGATTACACCGACTGCAGCGGCTGGATGGGAATGTATGTTTTCACCGATGAGGGCGGGCTGTGCTTCCCGGGCGTCAACACCACAGGTTACATCGCCACTCCCGCTCTCGACATGAGCGGCCATGGCGGTAAGATCGTTGTCAAGTTCACTGCCGGAACTAAGGGTAAAGCCACTGGCTGCCCGCTCACCATCCATGTGGGCTATGAAAGCCAGACCATTACCCTGCCCGATTCCCGGGAGCAGGAATACACCATAGTGCTGAATACCGATGGCGGCACATCGGGAAGAGTCGAATTTGAGCCCAGCACTGGCCAGCGAGTTGTTGTTTACAACGTGGACGTCTACAGTGGCGACGCCGAGGGCAGCGACGTGATGATAAACGCATCGCCCCTCAAAGCCCCATCCAAGACCGGCAACCAGGACGAACTTTACATCACGGGCATCACATCAACCCAGTACCTGGTAACGAACCTGATGAACGGTGCCGAGTACCAGTACCACGTCAAGGCATTGTTTGCCAACGGATGCGAGAGCCCCTGGTCACTTGCCGGCAGCGTCAAGCTCAACGAAGCTACCGTCTATGGCGATGTCACTGGCGATGGTGTGACCGATGTCAACGACCTCAATGCCGTGCTATCGGTGATCCTGGGCTTCACGTCCCCCAACGCATATGGTGATCGAGCCGATGTCACCGGCAACGGCGTTGTCGACATCAACGACCTTAACACCATCGTGATGTACATCATCGAGAAAGAATAATAGCGATGTCAGGTAAAAGACAATGTTTTCTATAACGATAGTGGCGGCAGTTAAAGGCTGATGCCTTTAACCCCGGAGTGCAGACAATCGCCCCTGTGTCAAGCCCATCAGCGCTTGATGGCGACTCTCTGTTCGAGCCCGGCTTCAACGACCGCATCCTGGTGAATGACGGCCAGCTCAACAACTGGAAACGTTATCTGGACGACAACCCCTCCCGACTATGGATAAGGCAGCAACGCCCGCACTTGATGCGCCGCGCGTTATGCCTGGCTATTGACGGAACGCGCTATGGCGCCTTTGGCAACTTCGCCCTGCTGCGCCATCCCGAGAAGCACCAGGTGTTTTTCCACCACCTCAACGATTTGGCCGCTTCGATATGCCAGATAGGTGCCGACATCGAGTGCCGCCTCACACACTAACAAAGAACTAAAACATATTATTAATAACAAAAACAATTTATTATGAAAGCAAAACTCATTACACTTCTTGTGCTCGTCATGAGCATGGCTGTAAACGCTCAACAACAGAGATGTAAAACTTGTGGAAATGGTCTTTACCAGTGTCCGTACATGGGTAATCACCCTGCAGTAGAACGCAAATGTCCCACATGCGGAGAGGATTTGTCAAAGTGCCGTTACCTTGGCAAACATCGTGGAAACTCCAATAATGTGATAAGGGTTGAAGCCACTCCAAGTGCTTCGACAATGAGCCCCGCCGAAGCATACGAATTGGGCGCAAAGTATGCAAAGGAGGGTCGCTTCAGCCAGGCTATAGAATACCTGAGTAGTGCATCGGACCGCGGACACGCTGAAGCTCAATGGATGATGGCATTGGCGTATGAAAATGGTTATGGCGTACAGCAGTCACACGCTGAAGCAGCCGCATTATATAGGAAGGCAGCCGAACAAGGACATGCTATATCGCAGTTTAATCTAGGTGTACATTATGAGTTCGGACAAGGCGTGCAGCAATCTTATACAGAAGCTGTTACTTGGTATAAAAAAGCAGCCGAACAAGGTTTCCCCAATGCTCAATATAACCTTGCAATTTGTTATTATAATGGTCATGGCGTACAGCAATCTCAATCTGAAGCTGCAAAATGGTTTAAAAAAGCAGCTGACCAAGGACTTGAGGATGCACAAAACGCAATAAGAGACCTCGGCTTATAAACATCGCTCTATACGATAATACAAAATCGATATCAGTTATTTTATTATGAAAGCAAAAATTTTTACACTGCTTGTGCTCATCATGAGCATGGCAATGGTTCCCGCGTTCAACGCCCAGGGAAAAGGATCAAATGCAGGCGCAACCGCTACTGCTAGCCAAACCTACTACTATGTTGTAGTGGGTAGCTTTTCAAACCTCAACGAGGCTATAAGCTATAATAGCATGGCTCCTGGTGATTTGTGGTGGCAAGGCGTGTATGTCGCAACCTCCAATGGCAGGACCGTTTATCGTGTGTGCGACGGCTGTTACACTAACAAAAGCCGTGCACAGAGCCACGCTAACGAAATAAGGAGATCTTGGGGAATAGACGCATGGGTATGGGCTAGCAAAGGTAAAGCTAGACGCGTTGATAGATAAGTGTCTCGGCTTTGCTAGCGGAGGGGAAAGCCCCCTCAGGCTCCAATAATACACTAGAGGCGGCCATTACTGTTTGCAGTATCGCAAGCGACAGTGATGGCTGCCTCGTTTTTATGCCCAAAAGAATGAATATTCATGCAAATTTATGCATTATCAAGATAGAAAACATAGTATTTTGCGATTATTTATCACTTTTTTGTGAATTTATTTGCATTGTATTGTTTTTTTTATTTACTTTGCACCAGAAAACAAAAATACTAACAAAAAATAATCTTACAGTTATGAAACAAGAAGTTCCTTACAAGATTTATCTTGACGAAAACGAGATCCCTACACAGTGGTACAACATGCGCGCCGACATGAAGAACAAACCGGCTCCCCTCTTGAACCCCGGTACAGGTGCGCCTCTCACTCTGGAGGAACTCAACCCCATATTCTGTGAGGAGCTTAACAAGCAGGAGCTCGACAACGACACTCCGTTCTTTGATATCCCCGAGGAAATCCAGAACTTCTACAAGATGTATCGCCCCGCACCCCTGGTGCGCGCTTACTTCCTGGAGAAGGCCCTGGGCACTCCCGCTAAGATTTACTATAAGTTTGAGGGTAACAACACCTCAGGCAGCCACAAACTCAACTCAGCCATCGCACAGGCTTACTACGCTAAGAAGGAAGGCCTCAAGGGTGTTACCACCGAGACCGGTGCCGGCCAGTGGGGTACTGCATTGAGCATGGCTTGCGCTTACTTTGACCTGGACTGCAAGGTTTACATGGTGAAGTGCTCTTATGAGCAGAAACCCTTCCGCCGCGTGGTAATGCGCACTTATGGCGCTAACGTCACTCCTTCGCCCAGCCTCACTACCAACGTGGGCCGCAAGATCCTCTCAGAGCACCCCGACACTAC
>JAZQPG010000043.1:0-10990 GCA_045628365.1 Sodaliphilus sp.
TATGATGGTCGCCTCGAGATCGAAGAGCTCCGCACCGTTAAGGACAAGGACGGCGTTGACATCGTCATCGGCCGCATGGGTGAGCTCTCAATCATCGACCCCAACACCAAGATGTCTCTCACCAACGCCAACCTTATCTATGGTTCAAAGCTCTTCTTCAAGAACGGCGACATGGTAAAGAAAGGCGACGTGATATGCGAGTGGGACCCCTTCAACGCTGTGATCATCAGCGAAGTGGGCGGTGTGCTCAAGTTCAACAACCTCGTTGAAGGCGTTACATTCCTCACCGAGACCGACGATACATCGGGCAACAGTGAGCGCATCATCATCGAGAGCAAGGACCACACCCGCATCCCCGAGGCACAGCTCTTCGACAAGAACGGCGAGCTCATCAAGACCTACTCACTCCCCGTGGGCGCACACCTCATCAAGGACGAGGGAGCCGAGCTCACTCCCGGTGAGATGTTCGTGAAGATACCTCGCACATCAAGCGGCGGCGCCGGCGATATCACCGGTGGTCTCCCCCGTGTGACCGAGCTCTTCGAGGCACGCAACCCGTCTAACCCCGCTATCGTGAGCGAAATCGACGGTGAGGTAACCTTCGGCCGCATCAAGCGCGGTAACCGCGAGATCGTGGTAACCAGCCGCATCGGTGAGGTTAAGAAATACCTCGTGCCCATGTCTAAGCAGATTCTCGTGCAGGAGAACGACTACGTGCGTGCTGGTACACCGCTCTCTGACGGTGCTATCACTCCCGCCGACATTCTCCGCATCAAGGGCCCCACAGCCGTGCAGGACTACATCGTGAACGAGGTTCAGGACGTTTACCGCTTGCAGGGTGTGAAGATCAACGACAAGCACTTCGAGGTAATCGTGCGCCAGATGATGCGCAAGGTCAACATCCTCGATCCAGGCGACACTCGCTTCCTCGAGCAAGAAATCGTGGACAAGCGCGACTTCATGGAAGAGAACGACCGCATCTGGGGCAAGAAGATCGTTGTTGACGAGGGTGCATCGACCGAGGTGCAGCGTGGCCAGATCATCACTGCACGCAAGCTCCGCGACATGAACTCTGCACTCAAACGCCGCGACCTCAAGCTCATCAAGGTGCGTGAGGCAGTGCCCGCAACCAGCGAGCAGATACTCCAGGGTATCACACGCGCTGCATTGCAGACTTCAAGCTTCATGAGTGCTGCATCATTCCAGGAGACCACCAAGGTGCTCAACGAGGCAGCTATCAAGGGTAAGGTAGATTACCTCGAGGGTATGAAGGAGAACGTGATTTGCGGTCACCTCATCCCCGCTGGTACAGGTCTGCGCGAATACCAGAGCCTGCTCGTGGGCAACAAGAACGAGCTTGCTCTTGCCGGACTCATGGGCGACGAACCCCAGCTCGTGGGCGAAGAGGCTATCATCCGCTGATTTCAAGGATAATCCCTAACATAAACTGAGGCGACATCACCAACGATGTCGCCGCAGTTGCTTTTGTATAGGGGCTAATAGTATTCTTGAGAAAAGACAATACTCCTGTCACCTTTTGCCACGCTAGATTGTTATATATATGAACCTGAGTTCAAAAAGGAGAACGACAACTGATGTATAACAAATAAAAACCGTAACAATTATGAACGATACCTATTGGCTAGTACAAGAAATAATGGAATCACTGGTAACACTGGGGATATGCGTGGTGCTACCCATCACAGTGGTGTACATGACAATGCGCAAGAAAAAGCACGAGGCCGACAAGCGCAACGAGATTGCCATGGCAGTCATCGAGAAAAACGGCAACATCGACGTGCAGGACATCATCAAGAGCCTCACCCCACCCCAGAAATCGCTCAAGGAACGCCTCATCATGAAGATGCACTACGAACTCATTGCCGCATGCATCCTCACCATCTTCGCCGTTGCCATCTTCATAGCACTCGTGGTGGTGGCTTGCATGGGAATCAGAAAGGAAGACATCTACGCAATGGGGCTCATCTTTGGAATACCATCACTTGCAGTGGGCGTATCCCTGTTCATCGGCTACCGCACAAGCAAGAAAATACTCAGTCAACTCGATGATTGACAAGGAATGACATTAAGAACAAATGACCCGCGAACAATTCATAAGCACGATCAAGCGTGAGCAGGAGGCACTGATGCGTTTCCTGCTTGCCCTGTGCTGCGGTGACCATGACGATGCCAGTGACATCGCACAGGAAACGCTCATCAAGGCATACATTGCACTCGACCGCTATGACGAGCGCGAGCAGTTCGCGGCATGGATAAGGCGCATCGCCTACAACACCTTCATCAACCACCGCAAGAAACGGCAGCGCGAGGCAACACAGCCCATCGAGCAGGCAAGGCACATCGCAGGCGGGCAGGAGGCCGACTCCACATTTGCCGGCGAAGAACTGCACCGCGCCCTTGCAGCACTGCCCCAGGGCGAGCGCACAGCAATAGTGCTGCACTACATCGAAGGCTTAAAAATCAACGAGATAACACAAATAACCGGCTGCAGCGAGGCTGCTGTGAAAAAACAGCTCCAGCGCGGGCGCGAAGAACTGAAAAGGAGGATAACACGATGATAAACGACAACGAACTCGACAAGCTGCTGCGGGACTACACCCCCGACACCGGCGACGGCAGCGACCTCATTGCCGACCTGGAGCGACGCATGGACGCCGTCGACATGGTCAAGAAATACCAGGCACGGCAGATGGCACAGCTGCGCCGACGCGCCACCATCGCGTTTGCATCAGGCATGGTGACGGGCTGCATCCTCATGATAATTGCCTACATGCTCCCGTCGCCCAGTGAAATCATAACAGTCACAACCAGTTCACCCACACTTAACTCCCTGATAGAGAATATCCATTACATCCTGGGCAGCGGGTGCATCATGCTCATGATGTACGGTGGCTACGAGCTGTCGCGCACACGCGAATACATGCGTCAAAAACAAAGCTAACCGTCCAAAAATGGTACAGCGGGGACTGTCCCTACTGTAGCAATCTGAAAGTATACGGGGGCTACGAGCTGTCACGGGCACGTGAATATATGCGTCAAAAAAAACATGTAAATACCACTCTTTTTTGATTGGGCACTTGCCTGACGTGAGTCTAGCTGGTGCCTTCAGCGCCTTCAGCGCTGATGCACATGGCAGTGATTTTGCGGTAATAACTTGTGCGCGTGAAAGATTATTAGTAATTTTGCACCGCAATGGGTGCCCGGCATGGCTGGAACGTGCGGGGTTAAAAGGGAATCGGGTGTGAATCCCGAGCAGACACCGCTGCTGTGAGTTCTATAATGTTGTCACTTGCGACAACGGTCCATGGTCTTGCCACTGTCATCGACGGGAAGGCAATTCCTACAACACACGGACGAACGAGCCAGAAAACCTGCCCATAGCCATTAATGAAACAATGACTGTTCCGAGCTTTCGGTATTTTAGAGCTATGCGACGACTTTTATCACTACTTACCACATTCATGATATGCCTGGCGGCATGGGCCACAGGCAGCAATGACTCTGTTCCGGCCCGTCCTGCGAGCCGGCTCGACTCGATGCAACACCTTGAGAACCTGATTGTCTACGGGCACAAACCCTATGCCGAGGTTATCCCGGCGCAGGTGCTCAGCGCTAAGACCTTGGAGTCACTCAACAGCCACAGCGTGGCCGACGCCATACGCTACTTCAGCGGCGTGCAAATCAAGGACTACGGCGGTGTGGGCGGCATCAAGACCGTGGACATCCGCTCGATGGGAACCAATCACATGGGCGTCTTCTATGACGGCATCCAGCTGGGCAACGCACAGAACGGACAGATAGACCTGGGCAAGTTCTCGCTCGACAACATCGAGGAGATTTCGCTCTACAACGGCCAGAAGAGCGACATCTTCCAGCCGGCACGCGACTTTGGCAGCGCCGGAACCATCTACCTGCGCACCCGCAAGCCCAAGTTTGCCCCTGGCAAGCGCGACAACTTCAACTTCACGATGCGCACCGGCTCATTCGGGCTGGCAAACCCCAGCCTGCGCTGGGAGCACAAACTCACTGACAACGTGAGCCTTACACTGAACACCGAGTACACCTACGCCACCGGGCAGTACCACTTCCGTTACCGCAAGCGCTTCAGCGACGGCACGATGGCATGGGACACCACGGCAGTGCGCCGCAACGGCGACGTGCAGGCATGGCGCGCTGAGGGAGCCGTCTTCGGTGCAATCCCCGACGGCCGCTGGAACGCCAAGTTCTACTACTATGACAGCGAGCGCGGCATACCCGGCGCCATAGTCAACAACGTGTGGAAAAACTCGCAGCGCCAGTGGGACCGCAATTTCTTCGTGCAAGGCGGCTGGCAGCAAAAGCTGAGCGAGCGCTATGAATCGCAGGTCAACGCCAAGTATGCCCGCGACTTCATGCACTATGTCAATCCCGACACCACGCTGATGCTCATCGACAACAAGTTCTGGCAGGACGAGATATACGTTTCAAGCGCCAACAAGCTCACCATCATGCACAACTGGGAGGCCAACCTGAGCGTGGACTACAAGTGGAACTACCTGAACTCCACGCTTGTAAACTTCTCCTACCCCACCCGCCACACCAGCCTCGCAGCACTCGCCACGGCCTACACGCTGGGCGGATTCAAGGCGCAGGCAAGCCTGCTCTACACCATGGTCAACGACCGATATGCGTCGAACAACGGGGGCACGATCGTGGCACGCCACAGCCAGTGGCTGCACAAGTGGACTCCGGCGGCATTCCTGAGCTATGCCCCCTGGGTGGAGCACGACTTCAACCTGAGGGCATTCTACAAGCGCATTTTCCGCATGCCCACGTTCAACGACCTGTACTACACCGACATAGGCAACGCTTCGCTGCGCCCCGAGTATGTGGACCAGTACAACGTGGGTGCCAACTACCAGATCATGCCCGAGGGCAGCATCTTCTCAGGCTTTAAGATTAGCGCCGATGCCTACTACAACTATGTGACCGACAAAATCATAGCCGTACCCAAGGGTACAGGTCAGTACCGCTGGATGATGATGAACATAGGCAAGGTGAAGATACGCGGCATCGATGTCACCACACGCACCAGCATCACCCCTGTTAAAGACCTGCGCCTGGATCTCAACCTCACCTACACCTATCAGCGCGCGCAGGACTACAGCAAGCCCGACGACTATGGCGACGGCGGCACCTACAAGGGCCAGATCGCCTACATACCCTGGCACAGCGGCAGCGCCGTGTTCCATGCCTCGTGGCGCGACGTGGTGGAGCTCAACTACAGTTTCATCTACGTGGGCGAGCGCTACCACACCAGCAGCAACATCCCCGCCAACCACGAGCAGCCATGGTACACCCACGACATCTCGGCCCACTACACCTTTAACTGGGGCAAAGCACGTTTCAAGCTCACCGGCGAGGTCAACAACCTCTTCAACCAGTACTACGACGTGATACTCAACTACCCCATGCCGGGACGCAACTATAAGTTTATCCTCAAAATCGACATCTAATGAACAGGCTGATATACATACTATTAGGTTTTATCGCAATAGTGACAAGCAGTTGCCGCGAGGAAGACTTCATCTTCATCCCCGAGGAAGTCGAGGTTTCCAAGCCCCAGCTAACCAGTGTCCATGGCATGTATGTGCTCAACGAGGGCAACATGGGTAGCAACAAATGCACCATCGACTACATGGACTTCTCCACCGGCACCTACAACCGCAACATCTACAGCAAGGCCAACCCCGATATGCCCAAAGAGATGGGCGACGTGGGCAATGACCTCGGCATTTATGGTGACCGCCTCTATGCAGTGATCAACTGCTCAAACAAGGTGGAGGTAATGAACAAGCACACCCGCCGGCGCATAGGGCAGGTGGATATACCCAACTGCCGCTTCATCAAGTTCCACAAGGGATATGCCTACGTCACCAGCTATGCCGGCCCCGTGGTCATTGACCCCGACTACAAGCAGAAAGGATATGTGGCAAAAATTGACACTGCCACGCTCGAGGTAGTGGACAAGTGCATCGTGGGATTCCAGCCTGACGAGCTCGAGATTGCCGGAGGCAAAATCTATGTCGCAAATTCGGGCGGATACATGGTGCCTAACTACGAGAACACGCTCTCGGTCATCGATATAGAGACGTTCAAGGAAGAGGAGCGCATCCCCATCGCCATCAACCTGTCGCAAGTGAAGAGCGACCGCCACGGCATCCTGTGGGTGGTGTCGCGCGGCGACTACTATGACACGTCAAGCAACATCTACGCCTACGACACCCGCAAGCACCGCATGGTGGCGACCATGGACATCCCCGCCAGCGCTTGCTGGATGGACGGTGACTCGCTCTATGTGGTTAGCACACAGTGGAGTTACGTCACGATGAGCAACGAAGTGTCCTATGCCATCATCAACACCGAAACACAGCAAGTGGTGACACGCAATTTCATCACCGACGGCACCGACAAGCTGATACAAGTCCCCTACGGCATCGCCGTGAACCCCATCACCAAGGATATATTCGTGACCGATGCCAAGGACTACGTGACCCCCGGCCGCCTCTACTGCTTCGGGCAGGACGGAGTGCTCAAGTGGGACGTGCGCACGGGCGACATCCCCGGCCACTTCGCCTTCCTGGGCGACACTAAAAACGAATAAAACATTAACATTCTAGAATTTCAAGGACATTTAGATTTTCTAGCCACAAAACAATATAACAATGAAAAAGACCATCATCGCACTTTCGCTTGTTATCTCACTGTGCGCCAGCGCAGAGAATAAGCGTTATATCACTGAGATTCACGACTTCCTGCCCGCACCGGGACAGTTCACTAACATGATGCCCGTCACCAAGGCCGACATGACCAAGGCCGACGTGCTCAAGGCCGTGGCCAGCAGCATCTGCGGCTACTATGACGAGGAGGACGAGGAAGAAGTCATTGCCCCCAGCATGATTTCGCTAGGCAGCTATGGCGGTTACGTGATTTTCAGCTTCGACCACCCGCTGGTCAACGTCAAGGGCGAGTATGACATGCAGATCTTCGGCAATGCATATCAAGCCAACCAGAGCAGCAACAGCGGCGGTAGCAGCGAGCCTGGTATCGTAATGGTTGCCAACGACTTGAATGGTCCTTGGTATGAGCTGGCCGGCAGCGAGTATAACAGTCCCTACACTCAGCACGACTTCAAGATCACCTACTACAAGCCCGCGCCCAATCATGTTGCTACACCCGACCCCAAGAACAAGGCGATTGTCGATACGAGTTACGTGGCATGGACCTGCAACAGCGTTGACAGCCTCACCACAGGCCATGTCTATAAGAACTCGTTCCACGCCCAGAACTACTGGCCCGAGTGGTATGAAGGCGACGAAATTACCTTTGAAGGCAGCAAACTGCGTTGCAATGCCGCCGACGAAAGTGGACAGGGAACCTACTGGGTGCAGTATTTCTATGACTGGGGATATGTGGATAACCGCCCTGACTACAAGTACAACGGCACCGAACCGCAAGCCAACCAGAACTTTGGCTTCAAGCTTGATTGGGCTGTTGACAGCGAGGGCAACCACGTGGACCTCAAGCAGGTGAAGTACATCAAGGTTTACAACGGCGTGCTGCAGCAGTGCGGCTGGCTGGGCGAGACCTCGACCGAGGTTGCCGGTGCCATCGACCTGCATCCCGACGCAGTGCCCCAGCCCGAGCGCATCACCGGCGACGTTAACGGCGACGGCACAGTAGACATCACCGACATCAACACCGTCGTCGACGCCGTGCTCACCAGCACCCCCATCCCCACAGCCGACATCAACGGAGACGGCACGGTAGACATCACCGACATCAACACCGTCGTGAACATCGTCCTCAACAACTAACAAACCGGCACAAAAGTATAATATCATATACTTTTCTTGAAAACATAAGATTTTTTGGTAACTTTGCAGCTTTGCATGGGAAAACGACAATGACAACGACCTCCTTGCCGAAGCCACAGCCCGTCTGTCAATCTCTGGAGCACAAGAGAAACTATCGGCAACCGTTCATGATGGAGCAATATGTCTTGCGCCTGCATAGCTGCCTACCATATTACATCCCCAGCGGGATGTTGCACCCAACTCTCCCATCCACGTTTTTGCCTCACCAACTAGGAAAAACCTCTGATCTAGAATGACAGTTGGGACTGTGGGGCTGAAGTTTGCTTCAGGACACACAATCCCAACTGTCATTTCATTTTTGGCAAAAGCCAAAAACACATTCGCTATCACTAATTTTCTTCAGGACAGACAGTCATCGTCAGTCGTCGTTACTTGGTGGTGCCGCGCACGATGAGGCGGGTCTTGACGATGCGCTTCTCGGCGTGACCGCGGTCAATGTTTCCCTCCACGATGCCCACCAGGATGTTAACGGCCTCGCGGCCCACGTCGACGCCGCGCTGCTCCACGGTGGTGAGCTGCGGGTCACACGCCACGGCGCGCTCGCCATTGGTAAACCCGCAGATCGAGATATCATTTGGCACGTTAAATCCCATGTGCTTAGCTACATACAGGGCTCCGATCGCAGTGTCGTCGTTCACTGCAAAGAAAGCGTCGGGGCGGTTTTCCATTTTGAGCATCTCGGGCACGATGCGCTCGGCCGCGGCACGGGTGTCACACTCCCTGATCAGCTCGTCGTCAACGGTGAGTCCATGCTTGTAGAGCGCGTCCCTGTAGCCGTTGAACCGGTTCTTGCCTATCTCCATGTTCTGGGACGTTCCCAGGTAGGCGATGCGGCGGCATCCGCGTTCCACGAGATAAGACACCGCCTTGAGCGACCCCATGTAGTCGTCCACCACCACGCGGCTGGCGTTGATGGCCGGGCAAATGCGGTCATAGAACACCAGTGGCACACCCTCGTCGTCGAGCTTCACAAAGTGGTCATATTTCACCGTGTCCTTGGCCTGGGACACGATGATGCCGCACACCTTGTTCTGGTAAAACGAGTCACAGATGCGCACCTCGCGTTCATACTGTTCGCGGCTCTGTGCCACGAGCACGCGGTAGCCCAGTTCCTGGGCACGGTCCTCGATGCCCGAGAGCACCGTCGAGAAGTAGTAGTGAATCACCTCTGGCAGAATGACGCCAATGGTCTTCACCGGGCTCTTGCGGCTGTTGCGCAACTGCTCGGCAATCACGTTAGGATAGTAGTTATGCTCGCGTGCAAAGCGCTGGATTTCATCGCGTCGCTCCTTGCTGATGCTAGGGCTGTCCTTGAGTGCCCGTGACACGGTTGCCACGCTCACGCCCAGCATGCGGGCAATATCCTTCATGGTTAATGCGTGAGGGTTGTTCATAAGGTCAAAAATGTAATTAGTTGGCGCAAAGATATACAAAAAAAACCAACGGTGCAAACGATTGCACACAATTCGTCAAAAAATTAACACATAATATATGTGGGATTTGATTTACAAATGATTATCTTTGCATGATGATAATAGAATGCGCTTACAGTGAACATAACACCCCCGTGGAAACTGAGCAGTGACGACTATCACCATTAAGTACAGAAACTATAACCATAACAATTTAATAAACATTTCATTAACTAAAAAACTCAAAAGATGAAGCAGGAAACCTTCAAAATTCCCGCACGCCTTTTGGCCCTCATGATGGGACTCCTCATGTCTCTCGGCGTCTACGCGCAGATCACTGTGCAGGGTGTCGTGAAAGACGGTACAGGTGAACCCGTTATCGGAGCCTCGGTACGCGTTGTGGGTACTCAAACAGGAACTGTTACCGACTTTGACGGTAATTTCACGCTCAACAATGTGAAGCAAGGAGCTAAGCTGCAAGTCACCTCTGTAGGCTATCAGGCCCAGGAGGTTGCCGCCGCTCCCACTCTCGAGATTGTCATGAACGATGACGCTCAGGTGCTCAATGACCTGGTCGTGATCGGTTATGGTACTGTTAAGAAATCAGACGTTACAGGTAGTGTGACCGCACTCAAGCCCGACACCAAGAACAAGGGTGTCACTGTCAGTGCCCAGGACATGCTCGCCGGTAAGGTTCCCGGCATGAGTGTAACCAGCGGTGGTGGTACCCCCGGTGGTGCAGCAACCATCCGTATCCGTGGTGGTAGCTCGCTCAACGCTAGCAATGACCCCCTCATCGTCGTTGACGGTGTGCCCCTGGACAACGGTGGCGTTAAGGGCTTCCCCAATGGTCTTGCAATGATCAACCCCAACGACATCGAGAGCTTCAACGTCCTCAAGGACGCGTCGGCAGCCGCTATCTACGGTAGCCGTGGTTCTAACGGTGTCATCATCATCACCACCAAGAAGGGTAAACGCGGTCAGCGCCCCAGCGTGTCTTACAACGGCAGCTTCACCGTGAACACCCATCGCAAGAGCCTCGAGCTCATGGACGGTGACGAGTACCGCGCCTTCGTTAAGGAGCTTTACAAGGGCAACGCCCGCGAAGAGGAAGCTCTCAAGGCACTCGGCACAGCCAACACCGACTGGCAGAAGGAGATCTACCGCACTGCTTACAGCCACGACCACAACCTCCAGGTTGCCGGTTCAGTAGGTTCAGTGCTCCCCTACCGCCTCTCACTGGGTTACACCAACGACCAGGGTATCCTCAAGACTTCAAGCTTCGAGCGCTACACCGTTGCCGCTAACCTCAACCCCTCGCTGTTCAACGACCACCTGGTAATGAACCTCAACGCCAAGTACATGTACGGTAAGAACCGTTATGCTGACGGTGGTGCAATCGGCAACGCCGTTCGCATGGACCCCACCCAGCCCGTGATGGCTCCCGGTTTTGACAACTTTGGCGGTTACTTCGAGTGGCTCGCAGGTAACTCGGCACTCAGCGACGCTAACTGGCCCATGATCACCAACACCAATGCTCCCCGCAACCCCGTTGCAATCCTCGAAGCAAAGGACGACCGTGCTAAGAGCCAGGCCTTCACCGGTAGCGCCGACATCGACTACAAGGTTCACGGTTTTGAG
>JAZQPG010000044.1:0-6847 GCA_045628365.1 Sodaliphilus sp.
GGACCCAAGGAGTTGAACTGGTGTATTGTCTTCCTAAGACCGCTTGGCCTCCGACTTCCTTGGGCCGGTTCCAGTTCTCGGTCGAGAAGGTGTAGAGCGTGAGATATTTCACGCCCAACTCGCTGGCAACCTCAGTGATGACACGAACCGTGCTCACGCCGTTCTCATGGCCGAAACCACGCTCATGGCCATGTTCCTTGGCCCAGCGTCCGTTGCCGTCCATGATGATTGCCACATGCTTGGGCAACCGGTTCCTGTCTATATTATCTATTAATGACATATTATTCTAATTAATCTCTTCAACAAATCTGACACCACCTTAATCTATATAATGGCACTTGACGCACCGTTTGCTGAACTCGTAGGTGACGGTGAACATGCCCAGCGAGTACCAGTCGGTGTTCTTGGCAATGCCGTGTTTCACCCCGTAGAGGTCAGTGAGATTGTCTATCTTGTCGCCAAATGACTTGCGCATGGTGAACTCAAAGCCCACGTTGAGCCTTTCCTTGAGTTTGTATTTCACTCCCACGCCCATGGGCAGGGTCATGGCCACGTTGGTCGCCCCCGATGTTGACGACAGCACTGTTCCTAGGCCCAGCGTGAGGTAGGGCGAGAGGCGCTTGTAGTGCTTGTAGCTGGGACCGGCGCCGAAGTGGAAGAAGTTGAACTCCACCTGTGCACCCAGGTCAAACAACGATGACTTGAACTTATAGGGTTCCTCGCCGGGGAACTTGTTCTGGATATCGGCGCTGTTGCCGCTGATGCCGGCATAGTTGAGGTTTCCCTTGACAGCCCATCGGCTGTTGATGACGTAGCGGAACACACCGCCGCCGGTGATGCCGGGGTGCTTGAACAGGTTGCTGTTGTTCACGTCGCCCAGGTAACCGGTGAAACCCAACGCAGGACCCACCTCGTAGCGGTAGTCCTGTCCCATGGCTGTCATGGCCCACAAGGCCATGATCACGGCTGCTGTCGCTGCAATTATTCGCTTCATCGTTGCTCGTGTAGTGAATTAGTAGACGGGTTTAAAAGTGAGTTGCAGTATCGTGCCCTTCCACACGTTGTTGAGCATGTGGTTCATAGAGTCGTTGCCGCCAACGATGTATACATAGGGTACTTCCCACTCGGTGATGGGCTTGGCGATGCGTGACTGCACCTTGCTGGCTACTGCGGTCTCGGTGCACACGAATGCCAGCGCTCCGCTGAACGAGGGCATGTGGGCAGGGATCTGCATGCTTGTTGAGGCCTTGGTCCATGTGATACCCATGTCGCGCGACATGTAGGTGGTGCGGTTGAACGAGCCGTCGGCCAGCTTACCGCCCATCACGATCCATGTCAACTTGGTGGTGGCGTGCTGTGTCTTGTTGTTCAGCTCACAGGTGTAGTAGCTGAACAGGGTGGGGGCGTCCAGTGCCGGCATCGCGCTCTCTACGCGTGACATCTCGGCCCAGGTGTTGCCGTCGTATCCCCACGTGCCCTTGACGAGATTGCCGTCAATGTCGCGGCCGCCCACCATGAGGGCAACCTTGTTGATGGCCCAGTCGCTCTGCTCCACGATGAGCTGCGAGCTGCCGGTAACGGGGAATCCCTTGGGCAATGCCTTGATCTGCTGGCCTGCGGCTGCAGGATACGCGTCGCTGTAAAGTTGGCCGTCAACCTCGCTGATACCCAGCACCTGGTTGTTAAAGGTGCCGATGATGCGTTTCCACACGTAACCCGTGCCGGCCCATGTCTGGCCGTCGGTCGAGGTGTAAAGGTTGCCGGTGTTGTCAAGGACGTAAAGTGCATCGTCGGTGGCCGAGAGAGACCCCTCGACGGGGGTGAACGGCGGTGACTGTGCCTCGGTGTCCCACTTGCCGTCGGGTGTCATGGCAGTGCACATGTAGCGGCCGTTGCTGTTGTATACCATGCTGTAGAACTCGCCATTGAACCGTGTCATGCCCAGGGCGTAGTTGTCGTCGCCTGCGGCAGGCAGGTTGCGGCGTGATGACATGGGGAACACGATAGAGTCGGGGGCTACCTGGTGCACGTTCACTTTCACGTCGTAGGACATGGTGACTGAACCGTCCTGTGATGTCACGTTGAGCTTCACCTTGCCGGTGAAGTCGATGCTGTCCTTCATTGTCTCGCTGTACTCGATGGTCGTGTCGTTCTTAATCACCTTGCCACCGCCCACAACAAACTTGGCGGTCGCCACTGTCGAGCCAAACTCGAGCTTGACGAGCATTTTGCTCACGTCGGTGCCCTTGGGCAGGGAGTCGGCGTTGTAGATGATTTTCTTGTCCTGGTCGATGGAGAACTTCACCGAGTCGGCATACTTGATCCTCTTCTCGTCGGCTCTCAGACTGAATCTCTTGAGCAGAGCACTGCTGTTGCTGGTGCTGTAGATGATGGTCTTGTTGTCGTCGTTGTCCTTGTCACATGACACTGCCGATGTCGCCAGCAGCGATACCAGGAATGCATATAATAGAAATTTTTTGTTCATCTGTTTTATTTGTTGTTGTTCAAGCTGCAAATTTACAAAAAAAAATTGGTGTGCGAGCCATTTTTTTACACTAATGTACGCTGCGCACGTGAAATTGGAGTGTAAAGTTAATATTTCGTGGCAAAACAATTGCAACAATTTAAGAGAATAAAGCATTATTTCCATCATTTTACACCTTTTTAACGCACCGTGGCGGGTTTTTGGCGCCATCATGTGTCCCGATTGCCGATTTTTGTGTACCTTTGGCCTCTGGAATTGTAACATAAAGCAACCATGACAGTAAACGAAGCTTCGTTATTTTTCAAGACTAAACTGAGCGGCGCCATTGACGACCGCGAGATAGCCGCGATGTGGCGCCTGGTGATGGATAGCGTCATGGGCTACGGGCCCGTGGACCTGATATTGCGTGGTGACCACGACTTGCCCGGTTTTGTTGATGCCAGGATCGAGGAGATAGCTTCCCGGATACTGCGTCATGAGCCCATCCAGTATATCCTGGGAGAAGCTCGTTTCTATGGTTATGATTTTACAGTAAGTGAGGCTACGCTCATACCCCGTCCCGAGACTGAACAGCTCGTTGACATGATAGTTGATGAAAACAAGGGCCGTGACCTGGATGTGCTGGATATAGGTACAGGCAGTGGTTGTATTGCTGTGTCGTTGGCGCTGAATCTGGATTGGCCCCGTGTCACTGCAATCGACATCTCGGAAAGAGCTCTTGAAGTTGCCCGTGGTAATGCTGTGAAAAATAAGGCAAAAGTACAATATCTTCAGGCCGATGCGCTGCGCCTGGTGTCCTTGCCATGCGAGCCCCTGGATATCATCGTCAGCAACCCTCCGTATGTGTGCTACAACGAGATGACGGGTATGGAGCCAAATGTGCTGGACTATGAACCCCACACGGCTCTCTTTGTACCCGACGACGACCCGCAGTTGTTCTATCGTGCCATCGGCCGGTATGCCCTGGACGCTCTCAAGCCTGGCGGCCGGCTCTACCTTGAGGGTAACCGCGCCTATGTCGACGATACCGCCCGGATGCTTGCTGGCATGGGATTTGATGAGGTGCGGGTGCATCTTGACTCTTATGGCAACCGCCGCTTTGTGACGGCGACAAGGTGACGGCAGGCGCATGCGTGGCAGGCGGCATGCGTGGCAAGTGCGTGGCATAGGTGTTAAATCATATAAAAAACGGGTCTAAATGCTTTGCGTGTCATGTATTTTTTGTAACTTTGCTCATACTATTGTTATCACCCTCAAAAACACCCAGTAGAATAATGGAAAAATTAGATCTCTTGTTTGCTGAGAAATTACTCAAAATCAGTGCAATAAAGCTTCAGCCTGACATGCCGTTCGAGTGGGCATCGGGATGGAATTCCCCCATCTACACCGACAACCGCCTCACGCTGTCATACCCTGATGTGCGCAATTTCATCAAGGTTCAGCTGTCTCGCATCATCATGGAGAACTTTGGCGATGCCGAGGTTGTTGCAGGTGTTGCCACAGGAGCCATTGCTCAGGGTGCGCTCGTTGCCGACACGCTGGGTCTCCCCATGGTTTACATCCGTTCAACCCCCAAGGACCACGGCCTGGAGAATCTGATCGAGGGTGACATCAAGCCCGGACAGAAGGTGGTGATTGTCGAAGACCTCGTGTCTACCGGCAAGAGCAGCCTCAAGGCAGCGCAGGCAGTCAAGGATGCCGGCGGTGTGGTTGTGGGAATGGTGGCGATATTCACCTATGAGTTCCCGATTGCCGCCGAGGCGTTTGAGGAGGCTGGCGTGAAGCTGATCACTATCAGCAACTACAGCGCCATGATTCAGGCGGCTGTCAAGAGCAACTATATCAAGGAGAGTGACATCGCAACGCTGCAGCAGTGGCGCGAGAACCCCTCGCAGTGGACCCCTAACGGCAATACTCTCGACTAAAACCAAAAAATCAAGAACTTAATAATGGAAAAATTCAAAAGTGATCCTCAGGTAGTGAACTACAACATCAACGTCGTCTATGACAAACTGTCGACCCCGTCGCGCTACAAGAACATGCTTGAAGCCAACGCCGACAAGATGCCCAACGAGGTGAAGGAGAACTTCGACAAGATAAAGTTTAACGAGGACAGCATCTCTATCGAGTCGCCCATGGGCGAGGTCACGCTGGGCGTTGACAAGGCTCAGTCATGCCAGCCCACCCGCGTGGTATACTCGGCGCTCAGTTCGCCTGTAAAATTCTCTATGTCCATCGAACTCAAGGCGATAGACGAGAACGCTACCGAGGAGTTTGCCCAGCTCGAGGTCGACCTGCCGTTCTTTGTGGCCAAGATGGTTGGCCCGCAGCTCAAGGCTGCTGCCGGCAAGTTCGGCGAGCTGCTCAAGATGCTCCCCTATGACAACATTTGAAACTTTTAGGACAATATAGATAATTTTGTTTTTATAGATTGTAGATTAAAATTTGGGTGAGGCGTCACTGTGAAGTGCTGCCTCATTTTTTTGTGTGCAAGCTGGGGGCTTGTTGCTTGCGGGTGCCGGCTGTGAGTGGCGGCTGGGGGTGTATTTGTTGACGAGAGGACGGCAAGATGCGGGATGTTACAAAGCCGTTTCAAAAGTGTTAACGGCGGGCTGGTTTTTATGTTAACAGTGTTAAAAGTGTCTTGATATGTATTTATTATATAAATAATGACTACCTTTGCACCGTGAAATTTACGGAGGAATTTTAATTCCTGTTGGTCCAACTAGTATTAGAGTATAGATGTCACTTATTACTGCAATGTTTGAATTGCAACGACGCTTTTTCTATGACGCACGTGCCAGCCTTAGCTGCGCGCGCTTTAATCATACCCGCAGTTTTAGGACAATCAATTTCATCAATAGTAAAAGAAATCCGCTACGACTGAGATATAAACGAGGCTTATGTTGTGGCGATTATTGTTATTGTGTGTTGCCTTAACCGGTTGACTCCCAGTAGCAATAAACAAACAACATAACATTTTATTAATATTTTTAATTTAATTTCTTTTTATTATCAATCATGGTAAAGAAAATTAAGTTTTTGTCATTCATCGTGATGCTTTTCGTGGCATTCACTATGAATGCGCAGGTAACTACCTCGGCTATGTCGGGTCTTGTTACCGACGAGAACAATGAAGCCCTGATTGGTGCAACGGTAACTGCCGTTCACACCCCTTCAGGCACAAAGTACAATGCCGTGTCTAACCTTGATGGTCGTTTCACGATCCAGGGTATGCGTACCGGTGGTCCCTACAAGGTAGAGGTTACTTACGTAGGTTACCAGGTGAAGACTATCGAAGGCATTACACTCGCACTCGGTGAGACTACCAATGTCCCCGTAAACATGACTAACGACGCTACACAGCTCACTGAGGTTGTTGTAACTGCCATTGGTACTAAGTTTACTGCCGAGAAGACAGGTGCGTCTACTAACATCAGCAGCGCACAGATCCAGGGTATGCCTACCATCAGCCACAGCATCACCGAGCTCACTCGCCTCTCGCCCTACGGTGGCAACGGCATGAGCATCGCTGGTAGCGACGGTCGTATGGCAAACTTCACTGTCGATGGTTCAAACTTCAACAACGACTTCGGTCTGAGCGACAAGCTCCCCGGTGGTGGCAGCCCCATCTCAACCGAGGCTATCGAGGAAATGCAGGTTGTTGTTTCTCCCTACGACGTTCGTCAGTCTAACTTCATCGGTGGTGGCGTTAACGCTATTACCAAGTCAGGTACTAACACCGTTAAGGGTAGTGCTTACTGGTTCCACCGCAACGAGAACCTGCGCGGTTACACTGTTGACCACGTGCAGATTCCCAGCACCATGGAGAAAGACCGCACCACTACTTGGGGTGCAACACTGGGTGGCCCCATCGTGAAGGATAAGCTGTTCTTCTTCGTATCAGGCGAAATGCAGCAGATTCCCACCGTTGTTAACCGCTGGCGTGCATCGGACAACGGTGTAGGCAACACTGAAAGCTACATCTCTCGCACAACTAACGCCGACCTGAAGCGCGTGAGCGAGTTTGTTAAGTCTAAGTATGGCTACGACACTGGTTCATGGACTAACTGGCCTGCCGACGAGAGCAACTACAAGCTGCTTGCTAAACTCGACTGGAACATCAACGACATGCACCACCTGTCATTGCGTTACAACTTCACTAAGAACCGCATCTGGAACAACCCCAATGCTTCTTCTATGGACGGTGGCACACGCTCAGCTTACAGCCGTGTTTCACAGTACTCAATGTCATTTGCTAACTCAATGTACGGCATGGACAACCTCGTTCACTCTGTAGCTGCTGAGCTCAACAGCCGCCTGAACGACAACATGTCTAACAGCTTCCGCATCACATTCGAC
>JAZQPG010000045.1:0-5222 GCA_045628365.1 Sodaliphilus sp.
TCGTCGATGACTATGGCACCAACGTGGTGTGCTACGGACTGAGAACCGACTTCCAGTCGCACGTGTTCGAGGGCTCACGACGCCTCTTTGAACTCGCCGACAGCATCGACGAGATCAAGTCGACTTGCTCCTGCGGACGCAAGACCATCATCAACGCCCGCATCGACGGACAAGGAAACATCGTCACCGACGGTGCACAGGTCGAGATTGGTGGCGACGACAAGTATGTGGCACTGTGCCGCCGATGCTGGCGCAACCGCCGCATCGAGAGCTCGGCACGAGGCTCCATCAAGTTTGAATAACAATCCCTGCATCCAAAGCAACGGGGCTCACCATGCGGTGAGCCCCGTTGCTTTATTAACCCTGGTGTCGCAGTCAAGCACCTTACTTCTTCTTGGCAAAGATGTTGAGGAACCACACCACCACGCTCTGGACAACGCTGAACAGCAACGCGTCAAAGAAACTTTCAACCTTGAAGTGGCTTGGAACAAACCATGCACACAGCATCACCATCAGGGCATTGATGACAAACGTGAACAGCCCGAGGGTGACAACATTAATGGGCAGTGAAAACAACTTGACGATGGGACGCACGGTGCAGTTGATCAAACCCAGGACAACCGCCACGATTACCGACGCCCACCACGGGTCAACGCTGACACCAGGAAGCAGATAAGCAGTGATGCCAACAGCAAGAGATGATACGATAAGTTTTATAAACATACTATTACGGGGTGTTAATATACCATTTTTATTTTACACGCTGTAAAGTTAGAAAAAAACATCCGTTCGTGCATAAAAAATGTATGAAAAAGAGTCGCAGTTTGACAACATTTCACTAACTTCGCAGTCACAAACACTATAATTGATGGAAATCTCTAACAAAACTCTTATAAGCTACACTCGCGACTACTTCTTTATCATCTTCGGATTGGCGCTATATGCATTCGGCCTGACAGCCTTCATCCTACCCAACCACATCGTCACCGGAGGTGTGGTGGGACTAGCGTCGCTCACCTACTTCGCATTTAACTGGAACGTGGCATTTGTCAACTATGGTATCAACGCCCTGTTGCTTCTCATCGCCTTCCACACGGTAGGGAAACAGTTCGTGCTGAGAACCATCTTCGGAGCCACATGCTGCAGCGTGCTACTCTATTTTTTCAAACCACTCTTTGAAAATGGTATCATAGAAAACCAGCCGTTCATGTGTTCTATCATCGGGGCTACGCTGTGCGGACTGGGGGTGGGCATCACGTTCTCACACAACGGCAGCTCGGCAGGCACCGACATCATAGCCGCAATGGTGACCAAGCACACCAACATCTCCTTCGGACGCATGATGATCTACTGCGACGTCATCATCACCTCGTCATCCTACCTCATTTTCAAGCAAATCGATATCATCGTCTATGGACTCGTGTTCATGGTCATCCTCTCCTATGTTGCCGACATGGTGATTAATAACAACCGACAGGCTGTGCAGTTCCTCATCGTCAGCGAGCGATGGGAAGACATCGCCAACGCCATCAACAACGATGCCAACCGCGGCTGCACCCTCATCCACGGCACCGGATGGTACACCAAGCAGGACGTCAAGATACTGCTCGTGGTGGCACGTCGCATGGAGAGCGTCAACATCTTCCGCATCGTCAAGGCTATCGACCCCAACGCGTTCGTGACACAGACACTGGTCAACGGCGCCTATGGCAGCGGATTTGACGAGGTGAAGGTAAGGCTCAACAAGTACAGCCCGCAGCTCAGCGACGAGTGCATGACACCCGACGACATGCTCCAGCAGGCCTATGCCAAACAAAACACAGATAACAAAAACGGAAATCCCGATTAATCACTTCCAGTCACATGACAAAACGATTTGCCACAATAATGATCATCGCTGTCACCACCATCATGGCGGCACGAGCCATCGAACGGCCAAAACTAGCCTTGGGACTAACCTATGACTATGCTTTCAAGCACCAGCAAAACGGATTCGGCATCAAGTTACAGGCCAACATCTTCAAAGGATTCCGCCTCGAGCCTGAAATCATCTACTGCAACGAGCACAAAGACGTGACAACACTACACCTCAACCTCAACCTGCAGAACGTGAGACCCATCACCTCACGCCTCAACCTGTACCCCTACATAGGCTTGGCCTACAGCCACTGGGGCTACGTGGGACCCAACGAGAACCGGCTGGGAGTCAACCTGGGGGCAGGCCTCGAGTACAACCTGGGGCGCAACTGGGAAGCGCTCACCGAGCTACGCCTGCACGGCATCAAAAAAGAAACCCAACTCCTCTACACCCTAGGCCTCAAGTACAATTTCTAACCACCCACCGCCACCCAGCGCGTCCGCGCCGGGGCAGTCAAGCCACCGTTCCCGTAGCGGACGCTACGGGAATAAAAGGAATGCCTTCACCCGCCGGGTATACTCCTCCGGGTGGTCGCTATAAGCCCGGGCATGTTCCGAGCCAGGCGCCAGCCACAGCTGCTTCTTGCCAGGATGGGAGGCATAAACCTCATGCACCATCGCAGTGGGCACGAAGTCATCCTTGTCACCGTGGATAAACAGCATGGGCACACGGCAGCGCTTCACCTGCTCCCGCGGAGAATCCTCACCAAACGACCACCCGTAACGCACACGGCACAGGGCACTCGTGGTATACAGCAACGGGAACGCAGGCAAACCGAACTGCTCCTTGAGCTGTCCCGAGAACTCATCCCAGGCGCTAGTGTAACCACAGTCCTCAATGATAGCCTTTACAGACGCAGGCAACCGCTCGCCGCTCACGTTCATCACCGTAGCACCGCCCATCGACACACCGTGGAGCACAATCGTGTCACTCTGCATCAACGAACTAGCCACCTCGGTCCACTCAATCACCTCGTGGCGCTCATTCCATCCCATCCCGATGTAGTCGCCCTCGCTCTCACCGTGAGACCACAGGTCGGGCAACACGACGTTATACCCCAGGTCACGGTGATACATGCAACCCAGGTGGAGCATCAACAACGCACAGTCCTTGTAACCGTGCACAAGCACAGCCGTGCGGCCGGTGGGACGGTCGGCACGCAGGTAGTATCCATGGCGCGAAGTGCCGTCCTTCAAAGTGATGACGGTGTCGCGCAGGGCACCCGACTTCATGATACTGTCAACCCACGGCATCACGGCCGGACAACGCTCGTTGAGCTTCTCAAGAGCCTCAACGCGAGTGCGTTTGTGGGGACAAAGCGAGTAGTCAAGCATGTAAAAACTCGCACCCGCAGTAACCACCGCAAGCACCGCTGCGGCAGCTATAATAATCTTCATTATACGTTTCACATTGCAAATATAGCAATAATTTTGTAACTTTGCATGTTCTAACACATACTAAGCAAAAAAATTATGCCACGCAATAAAGAAGAATTGGGAGGAGTAAGCCTCCTCGGCAACCAGGGGACAAAGTATGACTATACCTACAACCCCACTATTCTCGAGGCCTTTGACAACAAACACCCCGAGAACGAATACATCGTGCGGCTTGACTGTCCCGAGTTCACCTCGCTGTGTCCCGTGACAGGACAGCCCGACTTTGGACACATCGTCATCAACTACATTCCCCGCACACGCATGGTCGAGAGCAAGAGCCTCAAGCTCTACCTCTTCAGCTTCCGCAACCGCGGTGACTTCCACGAGGATTGCGTCAACATCATCATGAAAGACCTCATCAAGCTCATGGACCCCAAGTACATCGAGGTGATAGGCCTGTTCAACCCCCGCGGCGGAATCGCCATCAAACCCTTTGCCAACTACGGCGACAGCGATCATCAGGACATGGTAAAATCTAGGCAACTGGCCTACTTCAATATGCTTTAAACAATGGCAAGAGACGCAGTAATAGTAGTATCAGGAGGCATGGACTCCATCACCATGCTCCACGAGTTCAGCAGCGAGATAGCACTGGCAGTGACATTCGACTACGGGTCACTGCAAAACCACCGCGAGCAGCAGTTTGCCAAGCTCCACTGCGGGCGACTTGGCATCAGGCACATCATCATCCCGCTCGAATTCATGAAACAATACTTCAAGAGCTCACTGCTCATGACCCCCGACGACATCCCCGAGGGAAACTATGACGACGAGAACATGAAGTCAACAGTCGTACCCTTCCGCAACGGCATCATGCTAGCCATCGCCTGCGGACTGGCCGAGAGCAACGGCCTCAAGCGCGTCATGATAGCCAACCATGCCGGAGACCACACCATCTATCCCGACTGCCGACCCGCATTTGTCAACGCCATGAGCAGCGCCATGACAGCAGGAACCTATGAAGGCATCACCGTCTTTGCACCCTACACCGGCATCAGCAAGACCGACATCGCGCGACACGGCAAGCAGATGGGCCTCAACTACGCCGAGACCTATTCATGCTACAAAGGCCAAGAACTGCACTGCGGCAAGTGCGGCACATGCCGCGAACGCATCGAGGCACTCCGCGATGCAGGCATCGACGACCCGACAATTTACGAATAACACCAAATTAAAGATATGTACTACGTAAAGAAAACACTCGAAATATCATCATGCCACCAGCTCTACCTCGACTACGAGAGCAAGTGCGAAAACCTCCACGGACACAACTGGATGGTAAACATCTACTGCAAGTCAAAGGAACTCGACAGCAACGGCATGGTGTGCGACTTCACACACATCAAGAAACTCGTGCACAAACGCCTAGACCACAAGAACCTCAACGAAGAACTGCAGTTCAACCCCACAGCCGAGAACATCGCACGCTGGATCGTTGACACCGTCCCTAACTGCTACCGCGCCGAGGTGTGGGAGTCACGCGACAACATGGCCGCCTACGAGCGCGACGAAGACTAAACGACCGTCACAACTGCACAAACAATAGAAATGTATAAGGTAAACGAGATATTCCAGTCACTGCAAGGCGAAGGCTACAACACCGGAACCGCAAGCGTGTTCATCCGCCTGAGCGGATGCAACCTCAAGTGCGCCTTCTGCGACACACAGCACGCTTCAGGAACCATGATGACCGCACAGGACATCGTGGAAACCGTCATGCACTACCCCGCAGCCCCCCTCATCGTCATCACAGGCGGAGAACCCACCCTACAGCTCGACACAACCCTTATACAAGCACTCAAGACCACAGGAAAACGAATAGCGATAGAAACCAACGGCACACACCCCGTCCCCCCAGGCATCGACTG
>JAZQPG010000046.1:0-7457 GCA_045628365.1 Sodaliphilus sp.
GTTGCCTTCGCCAGCCCAGTCGTGCTTGATGAAGTAGTTAACCTCAACAGCCTCGGGAGTGAATGAAACAACCTCGCAGCCCACATACTTGCTCTCGGGGTCGAAAGTGAACTTGAGGACATACTTGCCAGCCTCGGTTACGCTGAATGTAGCGTTGTCACCGTTGTAGCCGTAAGAAACGCCCCAAGAGTGGTCTTCATCAACCTTGAACTCAAGTGTAGAAACTGCAAGAGCAGTCTCATCCGAAGTCCAAGAGTAAACACCGTCGTCGCCCTTAGTCATGTCGGTAGCAGTGTTGTCGGCATTCCATGCTTGACCGAAGAGGTCTGCGTTGTTGCCAGCAACTGAATACTCGTGAGTGATCTCACCAGCATTGCCAGTCTTAACAGCTACAGCTGCGACGTCCTTAGTCTCGACGTTGAAAGTGTAGTTAACTGTGTAAACAGCTGTCTCGTTAACAGAGAGAACAGCGTTGCTGCCAGGATAAGCCTCGCTCCAAGCGTGATTCTTAACCACCTTGTACTCATAGTTAACACCTGCCTCGAGCGTCTTGTTTTCAACTGCGAGAGTGAAGTTAACACCGTCGGTCGAAGCCATGTCGTTAGCAGCATTGGCGGGAGCCCAGCTATCAGTGCCATTGAGGATTGCAGCTGTACCAGCAACGGTCCAAGTGTCCTGAGCCATTGCCACAGCACTTGTTGCCACGAGGGCAACGATGAAAAGTAATAATTTCTTCATGATCTGTTAATGTTTAGTTGGAGTTATTGTAAATAATACTCCGCAAATTTAATGAAAAAATATTTATATTGCAAGTTATAAATCGCAAAAACTTGAAAAACGATGTTTCAATCGGTTGCAAGAACTCCGTCGCATCAATGTGCGAAGCACCAGAGGATGCACTTTAGGGAAGCTTTAGGGAGAACGTTTGGGCAAAAAAATATGAGTCATGGCGATGTGGGAGAACGAAATAATGTGTAACTTTGCAATCTGTTTTCTAGATAATAAAGAACGCAACGAATATGGATAAGGTAGAAAAGATACGCAACATACGCATCAGTGAGTATAACTATGACTTGCCCGACGAGCGCATCGCTAAGCATCCGCTGGCCCAGCGCGAGCAGTGCAAGCTGCTTCACTATGATGGCAGTGAGATCCACGACCGCCACTTCTATGACGTGCCGGCATTGCTGCCCGATGGAGCGACCCTCATATATAACAACACGCGCGTAATCAACGCCCGCCTGCGCTTCACCAAGGCCACGGGTTCCACCATCGAGATATTTTGCCTCGAGCCGGTTGCCCCGGTAGACTATGAACTCATTTTCCAGACCACGCAGTCGTGCACATGGCTGTGCCTGGTGGGCAACAGCAAGCGCTGGAAGCAGGGTGCTCTGGAGCAGGTGGTGACCATCGACGGCAGCGACATCGTGCTGCGTGCCACCCGTGGCGAGCGTCGTGGTAACTCCTGGGAGATCACCTTTGACTGGGACGGCGGTGCAACGTTTGCCAGTGTCTTGGATGCCATAGGCGAGATCCCCATCCCGCCATACCTTAACCGCGGTACCGAGGAGTGTGACAGCGAGGACTACCAGACCGTGTACTCTCACATCAACGGCAGCGTTGCTGCTCCCACCGCCGGACTCCACTTTACCGACGAGGTGCTGGCCGACTGTGACAAGCGTGGCATCAAGCGCCGCGAGCTCACCCTGCACGTGGGCGCCGGCACTTTCCAGCCTGTCAAGAGCGAAAACATCGGAGAGCACGAGATGCACCACGAGTTTATTGCTGTGAAGCGTGCCCTCATCGAGGAACTCATCGCCGGCGATGGCCCTGTAGTGGCAGTGGGCACTACCAGTGTGCGCACGCTCGAGAGCCTTTACTACGTGGGACAGATACTCGAATACAATCCCGATGCCGATGGCGACGACCTCACCGTGAAGCAGTGGATGCCCTATACCACTCCGTGTGAAATATCAATCAAGAAAGCCCTGCAAAACATCGTTGATTACCTGGAGCGCACGGGCAGCGACGTGTACATGGGCAGCACCCAGCTCATGATTGCACCCGGGTTCCAGTACCGCATCGTGAACGGCATCATCACCAACTTCCACCAGCCGCAGTCGACGCTGCTGCTGCTCGTGGCCGCCTTTGTGGGCGAGGACAAGTGGCGCATGCTCTATGACCACGCGATGGACAATGGCTATCGCTTCCTGAGCTATGGTGACGGTTGTCTGTTTTTGAAGTGAAGACGTGGCTCGGCAACCTGCAGCGATGTGAAAAAACACTTGCGTTTTTAAACCTATTGCAATGGTTGAAGTCTAAACAACAGAAACGATAATTTGTGACACCATAAAAATTTAGCGTTATGAATACTACTTTACGAAATATGATGATGAGCGTGATGCTCGTGGGAGGTATGCTCCTGGCAACCCCCGTGTCGGCCCAGATGTCGAACCGTCGTCCTGCTCCCGGTGGCGGCAGTGCCACAGTCTCAAGCCGCGGTGGCGGTCCGGCAGCCCGTCCTAGCGCATCAAGTTCGGCCAGCGAGCGCCGAGGTAATGAAGGCAGCCGTGTGGCATCGACTACTCGCTCGGCAGGTGGTGCCAGCAGTGTCAGCGGTGATCGCCGCGGCAGCAACGGAGGTAGCAGCTACGGCAGCGGCAACGACCGTCGTCCCGGTGGTAACAGCGGCAACGGAGGTAGCAGCTATGGCAGCGGCAACGACCGTCGTCCCGGCGGCAACGGAGGCAGCAGCTACGGCAGCGGCAATGACCGTCGTCCCGGCGGCAATGGCGGCAACCACTATGGCAATGACCATCGCCCCAACACCCACTACGGCGACCGTGGTCACAACGCTTACCGCGATCACTACAGCTGGAACCATGCCCACAACAACTGGTCACGCCCCCTGCCTCCTCCCGCACGTGCCCATCGTCCCGCTCCCTATTACTACCACCGTCCCCATGTCCCCGTGGGTTACCGTCCCTACTATGGAGCACCCGTTATCGACCGCATCCTGGGCATCACATTCGGCACCATGTTCAATGCTTCGCTCAGCTTCCTTTACACTAACGGTTACAATATCGACGGCTATGAAAACGGTGTGGTTTACCTGCGCTCGGTTAACATGCTCAACCTCAGCTGGCCCGACGTGATGCTCTACTATGATGACGCTGGCCGTTTCATGAACGCTCACTTCATCCACTCGAGCTACTACAACGACCGCAGCCGCTACAACCGTCTGTACAACGACCTGTGCCTCACCTATGGCACCCCCGTCGAGATTGACGGACGCGGAGTGACCTGGTTCGGCGGCAACACCACCGGTTACGTGACCTTGTCAATGACAAGCCAGGGTGGTCGTTTCTACACCAACCTCTACATCGGTTACTAAGTGATACAGATACATATTTTCTAAGAAGCAGGGCTGCAACCTCGAGGTTGCACCCCTGTTAATTGTATGATGGAAAAACAGTGTTGAGTCCTGTCGTTACTTGGCAGGGATGTCGGTAGTCTTCCACAGGCCGTGCAGGTTGCAGTATTCATACACGGCGATGACGTCCTTGTGGCAGTCATAGTAGGTAGCCTCGGCAGGCTTTGTCTTGTCGAGGTGGATCACGGTGAAAGAGTTGCATGTCTCCACGGCCACGAAACAGATGTGGTGCTCGGGAGTCATGGGGTGGGGCACTTCTCCCACCTGTATCTTCAGCATTCCGTTCTCGTCGCGTGTAACCGCTGGCACGTGTTTTTCTCTAGCTCCGTCAACTTCCATAGCGTTGAGCAGTTTCATGGGCTTGCCACAGCAGTTGGGCACTACGCCCGATTCAACCATCACGGCAATCACATTGCCGCAGACGGGACATTTATAGAATTTTGTCTCCATAATAAAATATTAAAGGTTAAAATTTAAAAAATAGGAGGTTAAATACTTTTTTGCAGCACAGCGGCTGCTTACTGTAAGTGATTAATACATTGCAAAGATAATACATTTGACTTTAAATTCCAAATCCTCACTCCATAAACACCACATTTAGAGATATAAAAGCAAACCATCCATCACCACGGGCGGATAATGGGTGGTTATTATATATGGGTTTGGTTTAGGTTGCGGTGCTGGACCGATTACTCGGCGGGAGCCCACTTGCAGCGCACGGGCGACACGATGGCACCCTCGGCCTTCAACTCCTTCATTGCCTTGTCAACGTCCTTGCGGTCGAGGCCGCTCAGTTCGGCAATCTTGCCGGCGTTAAGCGGAGTGCCGGCCTTCTTCATTGTCTCTAATACCTTGTTCTTCATAACCTTTCAGTTTTCTTATTTCTTGAAAAAGCGGTTGAAAAGTCCCTGGAAGCCAGCGCCGTGGCGAGCCTCGTCCTTGGCCATCTCGTGAACTGAGTCGTGGATTGCATCGAGGTTGAGCTGCTTAGCCACCTTGGCGATGTCCATCTTGCCGGCGCAAGCGCCTTCCTCAGCCATCATGCGCTTCTCAACATTGGTCTTGGTGTCCCAAACCACCTCGCCCAGCATCTCGGCGAAGCGAGCGGCGTGCTCAGCCTCTTCCCATGCGTAGCGCTTGAAAGCCTCAGCGATCTCGGGATAACCCTCACGGTCGGCCTGACGGCTCATTGCCAGGTACATGCCTACCTCGGTGCACTCGCCCATGAAGTGGTCTTTGAGGCCCTGGAGCACGAAAGCGCCCTCTTCGGTCTGGGGAATCTCGTTAGCGATGCCAAGCACGTGCTCGGTTACAAACTGCAGACCCTTGCTTTCGTCCATCTTGTTGAACTTAGAACCGGGGACCTTGCACTGGGGGCACTTCTCGGGAGCGGCGTCACCCTCGTGAACATAACCGCATACAGGACATATCCATTTTGCCATAATCTTAATCTTTTTTTATTTGTTGTTATTATTTGTTGTTTCTGTTTTGTGTTGCAAAATTACTAACTTGTCATTGGACGGGCAAATAGATATCAGCATAAGGATGGTAATTTTCGGCATGCATGGATAAAAAGTATATATTTGTGCCGTAATTTACCATTTTTATTGCTATCTTTGCCAGAGAAAAAAACGCAGAATCATGGCAACAGACAATTTGAAAGATAAATACCGCACCGTGTGCGATGCACCCAGCGGCAATGGCTTCCTGGTGGAGCACATGCCCGAACTTTTTACAGCCAGCGACATTGACGATTGCAAGCCTCACGTTCACTCGTTCTACGAGATACTGTGGTTTCAGGAGGGCGAGGGCCGCCACACGGTGGACTTTGTTGACTATGACGTGAAGCCCGGCACCATCTTTTTCTTTGCCCCGGGCCAGATCCATCACTTTGACCGCAAGGCAGGGTACAAAGGCGTGGCGATAAAGATGTGCACCGACTTCATGAAAGACACCGCCGTCGAAGCAACAGTAAGCAGCCTGTTCCTCAAGTACAACGCATTCCACACCCACGACACCACTCCGTATTATATAATAGACGATACGACGGCAGTGATGCTCGGTGCGCTCGTCGACGAGATGGAGGCCGAGTCCCGGCGCGGGGGAGAGTTTGGCAACATCGACATCCTCAAGTCACTGCTATGTATATTCCTGGCCAAGACCCAGCGCTATGGCCATCAGGAAAGCGGCGAGCACCTCAACACGCTCAAGCCTGGCCATCAGCTCTTCATCCAGTTCCGCAGGTTAGTTGAGCAGGAATATGCCCGTCTCCACACCGTCCAGGAGTATGCCGACCGCCTCAACGTGGCGGTGCGCACCCTCAACAAGAGTGTCAACGAGTGCTCCCACAAGTCGCCGCTGGCGTTCATCAACGACCGCATCATCCTCGAGGCCAAGCGCATGGTGCGCTACACCGGCATGATGATCAAAGAGATAGCCTTCGAACTAGGCTACGAAGACCCCTCCTACTTCGTCAAGTTCTTCAAGCGCCAAACCGGCTCCCTCCCCTCCGATTTCCGCGAGCAGGACACCGTCACCACCCCCCATCTTGGGTGTAATTGCGATTAATAGAGGAAAAGTTATAAGGAAGCAACTATTCTCGCTAGTTCGTTTAGTTGCAGGCACTGGTCTCGGCTCAGTTTCTCGCTTTGCGGGTGATACTCTGTAGGAACGATAAACAGCACGTTGCCGCTTGAACAGGCGTCGATAAAGCGCGAACTAGGTTTTTCCATTGGGTTGAATCCATTGTTCTTGAGTATAATTATAGGATATTCGAGTTGCATTGCCATTGCCATTATCTCTTTTTCACCGGTGCTGATGCAGGGTGACACCAGCACTGTGCCGCTAGCGGCTTGTGACATGAAATTTATACAAGCCTCTTCGATTTGTGTTTCATTAAGGCTGCGTGAGCATTGCACTGCCTGCTTAAAAGGATGTTTCAGAATCTCCAGGTTTCCCATGGCGTTATATCGGTTACCTGCGATTTCAATGCCTTTGATAATGGTGAAATATTCCCTGCGGTTGCGCTTGAGCCATAGGCGTCGCGGGTTGTCGTCAAGGTAATGGAACAACGTTGCTAGCTGTCCCCGGTGGGTGAGAATGCGATCATGGTAGCCTCGTTGCCAGGGGAGGGTTCCAGTTGTCTGAAGCGGGAGTTGAGTATTCCGAGGCACCGCCTCGGACAACTGGACTCTATCCCGGCATCCTTTCTTGAAGCCGTTAATCAAATGGCCCAAGTGGCGGGGCAAGCGCTCGGTGACGTAGAGAATGCCGTGTATATGATCGGGCATGATGCATAGCGACAGCAACTTAACTTGAGGATGGAATTGTGGGATCTCATGCCAGGCCTCCTTTACAGCAACGCCTTGAGGTGAAAGTTTTACCCACGGTGATTTGTGTTCTCCATCGGAGTCGCACAGCGTGCCCAGTATGGGGGTACGTCCTTCAACCACTAGGGTTATCATGTAAATGCAGGGAGCACAATAGTCGTGCCAAGGGCTGCGCCTTAGCATTGATCCTGTGGCTGTAAGCTCAGGATGACGCTTCAACCATTGTTCCTGTGTCGGACTGAGGTATTTGGGTTTCATGCATGCAAAAATATAAAATTTAGATAAAAGAGACAAATAATAATTGTATCATTACTTGCATTTCTGAAATTTGTTGTAACTTTGTGGGCTGAATGGCATGGTGGCCGTTATGGGCGCTCGCTCCGCTGACGGCTTAAAAAGGGAATCAGGTGAGAATCCTGAGCAGAACCCGCTGCTGTGTTTCCCCGCTAACCGCCTGGTTAGCACCTTGTTCAAGTAACCACTGGGGCTACGGCCCTGGGAAGGAGAACAAGATAGCAAGGGATAAGTCAGAAGACCTACCGTGACATTGTTTTGATTTTGGCTTTCGTGGAATTAGAGCCGAAACACACATGTTGACTCCCCATTAAAGTGAGTGCTCGTGCGCCCCGCAGGTGGCGTGTGTTGCATCCATTTGTGCGCTAGCCGGCACTATGCCCGCGAAATGCCTTGTTGTG
>JAZQPG010000047.1:0-9013 GCA_045628365.1 Sodaliphilus sp.
TGGCGTGCAAAGGTACAAATAATTTTTTAATCTCAAAAAATATTTTGCAATTTTCCACGTTATAAGTCTTAGAAACGCATGAATTATGTTCAATTTCTTCAGAAAAAGTAAAAAAAACGTCAATTTATTCTACAACACAGATGTGCATTGCCACATCCTTCCTGGTGTTGACCATGGCTCTCAATCGGTGGAGCAGTCTCTTGAGATGCTCAAGGCCGAGATGGACATGGGGATAAGTCGCGTGATGTGCACTTCGCATGTCACTGCCGAAACTTTTGAAAACACTCCCGAGTCGCTAACCGCTGCTTATAACACGCTGTGCGAGGCTGTGAAAAGGGAGGGGTTGGATATTGAATTGTATGCTTCGGCTGAGTATCGCATCGATGAGTACTGGGACCAGCAGTATGCCGCTGGCAAGATCCTGCCCATGCCCGGTAAGTTTATCCTGATGGAGAATTCTTTCCAGCAGGAGTTGCTGCAGCTTGATGAGCTGATGTTTGACCTGATGGTGAAGGGGTATCGCCCCATTCTTGCTCATCCCGAGCGCTATGGCTATTACAGCCACCGCCGGCAGCGTCTTGACCAGCTTCATGGCGCGGGTGTAAAGTTCCAGGTGAACCTGCTGTCGCTTGCGGGCTACTTTGGCCAGGGTCCACGTGACACTGCCATGTGGCTTGTTAAGCATGGGCTCGTGGATATGCTTGGGACCGACATGCATGACATGAATCATGCCCAGGTGATCCAGGACTATCTTCGCTCAAAGGATTGGCGCAAAGTCGTGAAGCAGGTGGAACCCCACATTATTAATGACTGGGTGAAGTGACACTAAGTGCAGCGAATTGTAATTGCGACCGTTTTAAGCCGGATATTATTGCTGGTTGTCGTCGACTGCGAGGTTGATGCTGTCGATGAGTTGGCGGGTCACGACAAGTTCTCCGTTATTGATACATGCCTCGACTGCAGTTGCGGTCGGGGCGATTTTTTCGGGCACAAAGATGAACTCGCGCACGTAGTTGATCTTTTCACCAGAGCGGTGTAACAGTGAGTTGATGACGTCCTTGTTGGAGTCGTTGCATCTCACCAGGAAGTGGCAGTGCTTGTAGCGCAGTGTTCCCAGGATTTCCTTTTTGTCAACGGTTGCCCCGTTAGGGTCGTAGTTTTCCACGGTGATGTGAGTGCCGGTGCCGTTTACTGTAAGTAGGAATGTGCGCCAGGTTGACGTGTTCTCGGCGGTTAGACTCATGACCGAGTCTAATGCACTGACGAGCATAGCGGGTGCGTTGTCTTTGTACTTGAGTGTCTTGTAGACGACTTCGATGGTCTTGTCGGGCAACATGTCTCGTTCGTCTTCAAGTAGTTGCACGGTAACTCCCACAGTTACTCCGGCAAGACTGGCAAGAGCGGTCAATGCCGCAGCTGCAGTGAATATTAATCTTTTTCTCATGTGTTGTTGTTTTTATCTTTGACTACCTGGGGGAGTTCTTGGTTTAATCCTGTAATATATTAACAAATGTGTGAGGCAGGCACACGTTGTTCATGTGAACTGCGCTGGCAAACATGGGAGCGATTTCCTCGTCCTGGAATCCTGCAATGCCACATCCGATGCGTGTCACGTAGAAGAACAACTCGGGATGTTGCCGGGCAAAGTCCATGAACTCGTCGACATAGGGCTTGATGACGTCGGTGCCGCCGTGCATGGTGGGTATTGCATAACTGTTTCCCTGCAGTCCGGTGCCTTTTCCCATTATTGCTCCGAACAGGTTTAATGCAACTCGTGCGGCGCCACCGGCATGAATGCCATGCAGGTTGCTGCCGAAAACAAATATCTCGTCGTCCCTAAGGTTGGTGATGAAGTCGGGCGTGTAGTCGGGACGCTCGATACCGTTGTATAGTTTACTCATATAGTTAGTTGTTATAATAAAAGTGTGGAGAAAGGCGTAGATGCTTTTCCCCACACTGATGTTTGGATTGTCGGGTTATCCGAAGTTGTCGTAGTGGATTGATGACGGGTCAACTCCCAGCGAGTCGAGCAGTTCGTTGACAGTCTTGCTCATCATGGCGGGACCACACATGTAGTACTCGCAGTCCTCGGGAGCCTCGTGTGCAGCAAGGTAGGTGTCGCGCATCACGGGAGCTACGAAGCCGGCGGTGTACTTCACGCCTGCAGCATCGGCTGCCGGGTCGGGCCTGTCGGGTGCCAGGTGGAAGTGGAAGTTGGGGAATTCCTTCTCGATGGCCAGGAAGTCCTCGAGGTAGAATACCTCGCTCAGCGAGCGGGCACCATAGAAGTAATGCATCTCGCGGTCGCGTGTCTGGAGAGTGCGTGTCATGTGCATGATTTGTGCACGCAGGGGAGCCATGCCGGCGCCACCGCCCACCCATATCATTTCCTTCTTAGAGTCGAAGATGGGATGGAAGTCGCCGTAAGGGCCGCTCATGATTACCTTGTCACCGGGTTTAAGGGTGAAGATGTAACTAGATGCGATACCAGGCATCACGTCCTGGAATCCTACTTCGGGTTTGGGTTTGAAGGGAGGAGTCGCGATGCGCACTGTGAGCATGAAACGGTCGCCCTCGGCAGGGTAGTTGGCCATAGAGTAGGCGCGTACTGTAGCCTCGGTGTTCTTACACTTGAGCGAGAACATATCATATTTTTCCCATGTGGGCAGATACTCGCCCAGTGATTCCTTGTCAATGTCTTTGTCATAGTCCATCTCGTACTCGGGAATGCGTATCTGGGCATAAGAACCGGGGATGAAGTCCATGTGCTCGCCAGGAGGCAATGCCACGATGAACTCCTTGATGAACGACGACACCAGGTTGTTGCTCACTACCGTACACTCATATTCCTTGACGCTGAGTACCGACGCGGGTAACTCTAATGACATGTTGTCCTTAACCTTGACCTGGCATCCCAGTCGCCAGTGCTCTTGCTGCTCCTTGCGGCTGAAGTGTACTTTCTCGGTGGGCAGAATCTCGCCGCCGCCCTCGGTCACCTTGCATCGGCACTGGCCGCAACTGCCCTTGCCACCGCATGCGCTTGAGAGCATCACGCCCTCGCTCTGCAATGAACTCAGCAGTGATGAACCTGTATTGACTTCAAGCTCTTTTGTTCCGTTGTTAATATTGATGCGCACCTTGCCGCTAGCCACCAGGTAGTGGCGTGCAACGAGCAGCGTGATTACCAGGAACAGGGTGAGGATGAGGAATATCACCGCACTGGAGATAACGGTGAGTCCTGTTGCTTCAATCAGTATCATAGTCGTTGTCATAGTTTAATGCCCAGGAAGCTCATGAAGGCGATGCCCATGAGTCCAGTAATGATGAATGTGATGCCCACGCCGCGCAGGGGAGCGGGGACGTTACTGTAGGCAATCTTCTCGCGGATGGCTGCAAGGCCAACGATGGCAAGTAACCAACCGATGCCTGAACCGGCGCCATAGACTGTGGCGGTGAGTGCTGAGCCAAAGTCCTTTTGCTGCATGAAGAGTGCACCGCCCAGGATAGCGCAGTTAACGGCGATGAGCGGCAGGAAAATACCCAGTGACGCGTAGAGCGAAGGAGAGAATTTCTCAACAGCCATCTCGACGAGCTGTGTGGCGCTGGCAATAACGGCGATGAACATGATGAGCCCAAGGAAACTCAGGTCCACATCCTTGTAGCTGTCGCCCAGCCATGCGAGTGCTCCAGGCTGGAGCACGTAGGTGTTGAGCATGTAGTTGAGCGGCAATGTCACCACCAGCATGAAGGTGACTGCGATGCCCAGGCCGAATGCTGTCTTTACGTTCTTGGAAACGGCCAGATAAGAGCACATTCCCAGGAAGTAAGCAAATATCATGTTGTCGATGAATATCGACTTGACAAACAGATTAAGTTCTTCCATTTCTTTGTTTTTACTTTAATTATTATAAGGTGGCTTCTATTAATTGTGATAAATGATTATTATTTGTTTCGGTCGATTTTGAGTCTGTTTAGGCATCTTTTGGACATTCAGTTGGTCACGAAGTCGACTCGCTCCTTCTTCAGTCCTGAAAAACTGCTCTAAGGCATCTCTCAAACCCGCCTCGACATAATTAATAGAGCCCACCAGAAATGTTTACTTCTCTTGCAGCTCGGGGTTGCGAGCACGGTGCACCCAGATGATGCAAGCACAGGTGATGAGCGCCATGGGAGGCAGGATCATCAGTCCGTTGTTCTCGTAACCGTGGTCATAGCACCACTGGGGAATCACCTGGAAACCGAACAGTGTGCCGCTGCCCAGCAACTCGCGGAAGAATGCCACGATGACCAGGATGATGGTGTATCCAAGACCGTTGCCGATGCCGTCGAGAAATGAGGGCCAGGGTCGGTTGTTCAGTGCGAAAGCCTCGAGGCGTCCCATCAGGATGCAGTTAGTGATGATGAGGCCTATGAACACCGAGAGTTGCTTGCTCACGTCGTAGCTGAAAGCCACCAGGAACTGTTGCACGATGATAACCAGTGCAGCCACCACTACCAGCTGCACGATGATGCGTATGGTAGAGGGAATGGTGTTGCGCATGAGTGATATGATCACGTTGCTCAGTGCAAGCACGACGATGACCGAGAGGCCCATGACGATGGCGGGCTCCAGACTTGCAGTGACAGCAAGTGTAGAGCATATACCCAGAATCTGCACGAGAACAGGGTTCTCCTTGGACAGCGGGTTGAAGAGTGCCAGTTTGTTTTGTTTAGATATCATGTTGCGATAATGATTTAGCGGTTATTTATCCTGTAGTTTTTTCAAGAATCCCTCGTAGGGAGCGAGGCAGTCCTTGAGCATGTCGCTCACGCCGCGGCTAGTGATGGTGGCGCCTGTGAGAGCGTCCACATAGTCACCGTCGTTGCTGGGCTTTTGTCCTTTTTTCACCACCTCCACGTTCTTGAACTCGCCTTCTTTGAAGAGTTGCTTGTCCTTGAATTCTTTTTGGAAAGGTTCCTCGGCGATGCGTGCGCCCAGTCCCGGAGTCTCACCCTCGTGTGAGAAGTTTGCCCCGTAGACGGTGCTGCCGTCGCTGTCAATTGCAACGAAACCCCAGATGGGACCCCACAGGCCGGCGCCATAGGCTGGTATCACATATTTGGTTGAGCCATCGTCGAGCTTGCACTTGAAGACGGGAAGCTTGCGGTCCTGGGCACTTGCCTTGACGTTTGCCTTCATGTCGATGTCAAATGCCACGTTGCTGGCCGAGTCAACCACGTTGCCTTCGGCATCAACAAGCATGTCCATTACGATAAATTTCTCGTAGTTCTGCTTGACCTCGGCGTCATTTGCACTGGCGATATTGAGGGCCGACAGGATTTGCTTGCGCTTATCGTTGGCCCTGTTCTCGTCCTGCATGGGCTTGAGGGTCATGTAGATCACTGCCAGTACTGCGCCCACCAGGACTACCATGATGGCCGAGTACAGGATTTGATATGTATTGCTGTTTTTATTCATTGTCATGTCCTCCGTGTCATTTGGTTTTAGCGCGGTTAAGCCTGCGCTTGATGTTAAACGAAACCACACAATGGTCGATGAGCGGTGCAAAGGCGTTCATGAGCAGCACTGCGAGCATAGCGCCCTCGGGATAGCCGCTGTTGTAGACGCGTATCATCACGGCGATGACGCCAATGAGGAATCCGTAGACGAATTGTCCTGCATGGGTGCGTGCTCCGGTTACGGGATCGGTAGCCATGAACACTGCCGCGAAGGCAAAGCCACCGTAGCAAAGCTGCTCAACGGGGCCGAGCATCGAAGCGGGGTAGGTGGCGCTGGGGAGCGCATGGGCAAGAGCACCCATGGCCACGCCGCCCACAACGGTCGACAGCATCACGCGCCATGAAGCCACGCCCGTGATGAGCAGGATGGCTGCGCCGAAGAGGATGCACAGCACTGAGGTCTCGCCAGGAGAACCGGCTATGGTGCCGAAGAATGCATCACTCAGGCCGATGGCGTGTCCGTCAACGCCTGTCATTGACACGTTGTCGCCAACGGTGGTCGCAACTTGGCCCAGGGGAGTGGCGCCGGTGAAGGCATCTACCATCTTGCCATCGCCAAAACCAAACGCTGAGTCGGTCTTGACAAACGCCGCGTCGCCACTCATCTTTGACGGGTAGCTGAAGAACAGTACCGCGCGGGTGATGAGTGCCACATTAAATATATTCATACCAGTTCCGCCAAACACTTCCTTGGCAAAGATCACGGCAAATGCTGTTGCTACTGCCGTCATCCACAGCGGGGTGTTGATGGGGACAATGAGGGGTATGAGAAGTCCGGTAACGAGGAAACCTTCCTGGATTTCCTTGTGGTGTATCTGGGCCGAGATGAACTCGATGCCCAGGCCCACGCCATAGCTTACCACGATAACGGGCAGCATGGCCAGCAGGCCGAAGACAAACATAGACACGAAGCCTGCATCGGGTTGTCCGATGGCCAGGAAGTGCTGAAGGCCTATGTTGTACATTCCGAAGAACAGGCACGGCAACAAGGCTACAACCACGGTGATCATGGTGCGCTTGAGGTCATTGCCGTCATGGATATGTGCTCCCGATGCGCTAGTGTCATTGGGAGTGAACAGGAATGTCTCCATTCCGTCATAGACACTCTCAAGTTTCGCCAACTTGCCACCAGGCCTGAAGTGCGGCTTGAGTTTGTCCATCTGTTTTCTTAACGCGTTCACTTTATTAATAGGTGTTAGGAATAAAACTCTGGTTGATAAAATCACGACATCTCGGCGCGCATGCGGTCCAAGCCTTCACGCACTATGCGCTGCAGCTCGAGTTTGGACGTGTCGGCATACTCGGCAAGGGCAAAATCCTCGGGTGCAATCTCGTAGATGCCAAGGCTTTCCATCTTGTCGATGTCATAGGCGATGATGGCCTTGATGAGGAACTCGGCGTAGATGTCCATGGGCAACATGTTGTCATACTCGTCCAGGCACACGATTGCACGCTCGCCGCCTTTGAGGCGTGCGTCCATGCTGAATTCCTTGTTGCGCTTGCCGGCCAGCCAGGTGGTGAACATGCGGTAAATGCTGTATCGGTTGGGATTAACCGATGCCCATCCCATGAACTCGTCGCGCGCGCTGACCTCGGGGATGACCGTGACGTGGCGGTAGGGCGCTCTGAGCCATCCGTTGGCGCAGGTCTTGATGCCTGTGAGCACGTTACCGCTGATGATGCGTTTGTTTTCTTCGCCGTCGGCCATTCGGCTGTCAAGCAGACTGTGCATGCTGCATCCCATTGTGGTTTCCACCACACATGGTGTGTCAATGCATTGGCCTGTGACGACTACACGGGTGCTGTAGCTCACTTTGCCGGTTGTGAATGCTTCGCCTATGCGGCACAGGGTGACAATGTCCAGGGTCCACACCACGTCGCCCTTGTTCACAGGAGCGATGTTCGCAGCCTGCACACCCGCGTTGCCGGCGGGGTGGGGGCCATGCACGGTGTGGCACTGTGCTGCGGGGATGTCCATTTCGGTCCCGGGAGCAAACGATATGTGCACCTGGCCGTCGGTGAGTGTTGATAACACCTCGGCACCCTTGGCCGCGTATTGCTGCAAAGGCTCGGCCACCATCATCAACGACGGAGCCAGCGGCGCAGAGTCGAAAGCGGTGACAAAGATGTCGCGGGGGCGCACATCAGGTGAAGGGACTACATCATAGGGGCGCTGCCTCATCATTACCCACAGGCCGCTCTCTAGCAGAGTGTCCAGTACAGGTTTGCTGAGGTCGAGCGTCGCGGCATCTCCCGTGCCGTCACTCTCTATGACAATTGATTCAATCTTGCGGCGCTCGCCGCGCTTGATTTCTTTCACAGTGCCTGCAATGGGCGAAGTGACCTTTATGGCAGTGTGCTCCTTGTCGTGATACAAGGGCTCGCCGGCCTTCACCTTTTCCCCCTCCTTCTTGTCGAGGCGGGGTGTGACACCGTGGAAATCATCAGGTACGATGGCGCACAATTTGCTGTCAACTTTTGCGTTTGCGGCAGTTTGGGCGTCAATGCCACCTTTGAGTTTCAGGTCGAAACCTTTGTGTAACTTTATGGTTGCCATCAGTGTGAAATGTTAGTTACTATTTGGTCTTGGTTGTGATTCTCCACATGGTTAGTGTAGCTTCACTTTTAGGTGCAAAGTTAGTCATTTTGCATGATATAATCAATAGTTTTTAAATCTTTTTATATATAACTGCCTTGCTGCAAGCCGGAGGTTGCCCCGTAGTGAGTGAAAGTGGTGATGTGTGGAAATGTGTTTGAGAATTTTTTTATCAAAAAATGTGCAAAAAAATGGTTCACACGTTGCATTATTGAAATAATTTTGATAAATTTGCGTTGATTTTCTGAGAATAACTGACCTTTGACTGATAATCTTAACCGGCATTTTGAACTGAAGATGCAGTGGTACAACATGATACGAGCCCGAGAAAGGCTTGGCGGTTAGAGTGAAGGGTTCTTGGTGTCAACGTGAATTTACTAACTAAATTATAAACATTTTTATTAATCTTTTAAACAAACAAATTTAAAATTATGGCTGAACAAACAAACATCCAGAAGCCACAGGCAGCTCCCAAGGCAGCTCCCGCACCCAAGAAAGCTGACAACAAGAATGTTAGCAGCAATGTAGGCGGCGTTAAGAATGCGTCTATTGTAATTCTTATCTGCTTCGTACTCGCAGTATGTTTCTTCATGTTCGTACTCGGTAACGGTTCTCACTTCAAAGATGGTGACAACGCTAACGCACCTCTTGACATCCTCGGTACTATCTACAAGGGTGGTGTGATCGTGCCTGTACTGCAGACACTCTTCTTGTCGGTTATCGTTCTGACTGTTGAGCGCTGGATCGCTCTGGCTAAGGCTAAGGGTAGCGGTAACATCGCTAAGTTCGTTGCTAACGTTAAGGCTGCTCTCGCTGCTAAGGACATCAACAAGGCTGAAGAACTCTGCCGCAAGCAGAGAGGTACTGTAGGTGCTGTTGTATTCGCAACTCTCCAGAAGTACAAAGAGATGGACAAGG
>JAZQPG010000048.1:0-37603 GCA_045628365.1 Sodaliphilus sp.
GACATGGCTACGACCCGACTTCATCGCGCAGGGAGCAGTCTTTTAAATGTTGTCTTAATGTCTTATAGGACGAAGTCCGTTCTTAAAGCGCAGCGTCCTTAGAACCTGCTAGGCAGGCGTCCTTAGAGCGCAGCGTCCTTAGGGAATTCTTACTTCTTCTGGCCCATTACGTTGAACTTAACGCCGTCCTTAACGATGATTACCTCACCGTTCTCGATCATCTTAACAACCTTAGCGCCGTTAACGTTGATGTCGTTGATGCCAGTTGAGTGGTGGTAAACCTTAACCTCGATTTCGCTGCCAGTGATGTACTCGCCTTCAGCGTCGTTAACAACTACAGTAAGGATGCAGCTGTTCTCGAGGCGGATCTTTCCACTCTCGGGGAGAGGCAGCCACTCAAGTTCTTCCTTGAGCATAGCGCTTGCGGGCTCTTCCTCGCGTGCCTCGATTGAGTAAACAGCAGTTGCGCCTTCGGGAAGGTTAGCAACAGTTACAGTAACGTCAACATACTCCTCATAAGCATCCTTAGCGGTGTCGAATGTGCTTTCGTCGATGTCGAATGTGATCTCGGTAACGGGAACTGCAGTTACGATAGCGTTAACTTCCTGAGTCTCCTCGTTGAAGGTGATGAGAACGTCGCTAGTTGCGTTAGCGCTGAATACGTAGTTGCTAGCGGGCCAGCTGTGGTTCCAAGTACCGTCGGTTACCTTGAACTCGTAGCTACCAGCCTCTACCTGGAATGCATATTCCCAGATGCCGTTTTCGTTCTTAGTCATCTTAGCGCCGTCAGCAGCCCACTCGTTGAAGCTACCAGCTACGTAGTACTCGGTCTCCTGCTCGGGCTCCTTAGTGCCGGGGAGTGAGTAAGAAAGAACGATTGTGTTCTCGTCAGTTACAGTGGGGGGGATTTCAACCTCGCCTGCGGGAACCTGCATCTTCTCGCCGAAGTCAGCACCATTAACCATTGTAGCGGTTGTAGTTGCAGTCTCGCCGATGAATGCCTCTGCCTGGGGAACGTAAGCCTGGCTGAGGAACCACTTGCTGTTGTCGTTGAGCTTAACGAATACATAAGAAGTCTCGTTGAAGTTAACAGTGCACTTGCCTTCCTCGTCGAATACATACTGGCCGGGGTTCTCAAAGTCGCCCTCGCAACCATAGTCAGCACCGTTGATATAGCCTACGAGGCTGTACTTGGGAGCCTCGGGAGCAACTACCTCTTCAAATGCAACGGGGAATACCTGGGGACCATTGAAGTAACCAACGATCATGGTCACGTCAAACTTCTTGTCCTCAACAACCTCGGGGAAGGTAACTTTGAAGCGATCGTAGTAAGCGATCTCTGAACCGTCTTCAGCAACGAGCTTCTTGTCGGTTGTGTTAACAGTCACGTTCTTGATAACGCCATACACTGAGAAGTTAGCCAGGTCAGCAGCCTCACGTGTAGTCATTTCCTTAGCAACAACCTCGTTCTTGAAGAGTGATGCCTGGAAACCTGCAAGATTAGTAACCTCGGGAGCGCCATTGTAAGTAACCTTCTTACCAGTCCAGTCAGCAACGATTACGTCACCGAAAGTGTAAGTCTGGCCGGTCTTACCATAAATGAGTGTACCGGCAGTCTCGTCCTGAACATAGAGGTAATTGCCTGTTTGGCCAGTCACTACAACATCGCCCTTGTAGATAAACTCAGTGTTGTCCTCAAGTGCGTTGAGAGCTACGATAGTAGCAACCTCAATCTTAGCGGGAGCGGGCTCGTTCTTAACGAACTCCTTGGTAGCAACAGAGCTTGCAGTGTTGTCCTTGTAAGCGATAGCCTTAACGGTAGTAGTGGCGTTGATGTCGAATGCGCCAGTGTACTGAGTGCTCTGGTTGTCGGGAGTAGTGCCGTCGAGAGTGTAGTAGATGCTAGCGCCCTCGGTAGAGCAAGAGATAGATACCTCAGTCTCATCGTCGAAGGGAGTAGTACCGCTGATGACGGGAGTAGCTACAGTAACAGCGGGAGTCTCACCTGCAGTGTAAGAAGCATTCCAAACAACGAAACGCTTTGCACCTGCCAGGGTGAAAGTTGTCTCCTCAGTTACGCCAGTAAGTGTGATTGTGAACTTGTAGTCCTCTTCGTCGGTGCCATCGGCAAGGGTGAAGGGGCTATTGCCTGCGATGCCGGTGTTGGGTGTCAGAGTCACCTCTGAAACACTTACTTTAGCTTCGGGAGTAATGGTTAAAGTTGAATTGCTCACACCATTCCATGCGGCAGCATAAAATGTCAACTCGGTTGCACCAGCACCGACGGTGATAGTCATGTCACCGGCTTTAGATGATGTACCGCACTTGATTGCGTCCTGGTCATTAACCTTAGCAGTAGAACCATTGGTTCCTGCAGCCATAGTGGCCTCGGTAGCGAACGCTGTGGTGAACAGCATCGCCATCATTAAGAAAGATAAAAATTTCTTCATGTTTTGTTAGGTTGATTAATAAAATTAGTTATATGGTTAGTTTCTTGTTGGTTTTATATTGTTAGGCTGTTATGGTGGCTTGTCAATGCACACCTTGCACGGCAAAGGTATAACTTTTTATTGACCTACACAATATTTATATAGGAAATTGTGTGTTAAATTTTTATTACATTGTAATAATAACGCGTGAATTATACCGATTATTCCGTGATGCAAAACCGAAAAAACTTACTAATTAAAAACACAATAACAATAAAACGGTAAATGACTATCATTTTTATAGAAGTGTAAGGAAATGATAATGTGCTGAAAATATCGGTAAAACCGAACATTTGCGCAGATGTGACAATTGTCAGTAACGAGTCGTTATAAAGCATTTCACAGATGCAAAATCCTGCAATAAACCATACAATAAGATATGTTGAAATGTCTATAATTTGAAAATCCCTCAGGTCAATGGCATGTAGACCAGGTTTCAATGTGAAACCATGGGAGTTCCTGTTGAAGAAAAAAGCGGGTGTGTTGCTTTTTTTAACAATAGGCGCGCGCATTAGTGCAAGTTTTAGTGTATCTTTGTAGTCTAATAGAAAACTTAGACTGGAAAATGAAGAAAATATTTTACTTGCCGCTGGTTGCAATTGCCTTGATGGTGGTTGCTCTGGCTAGTTGCGGAGGCCGCAGTTCACAGGTTGAAGACGCAGTGCGCCAGGCGCTGGTTCAGCACGATACCACTCAGGCGCGCTTTGACTCCATCTGCTCGATTGTCAAGTCTAACCCTGGTCAATATGCCGACCTGCTCACCGCCGAGGGTGAGATCAACATCGACGCTATGGGCAAGCTGGTTGAGAAGGTGGGATCGTCGCTGCGTCCTGCCATGCACTGGAATGTGGCTGTCTACGGTGCAAAGACATTCACGCTCACCGTTTACTTTGAACGTAGCGGCAGCATGGTCCCCTATGACGATCCGCGTGGCCGCGGCCAGCTCAAGAAGGCCGTGAACGACCTGATCAATTACTTCCCCGCTGGCGAGAAGGCAAAGATCAACATCGTCAATGACGGCATCTACCCCTATAACGGCACGGTTGACAGTTTCCTGAAGGACCGCAACATCTATGCCTCGACCGAGGGGATTGGCAACGCCGCCTTCACCGATTTCCAGAAGATTTTCAACGACATTCTCGAGGCTCAAAAGCCGGGTAACGTGAGCGTGCTGGTATCGGACCTGATTTACTCGCCTGCCGACACCAAGGACGTGAGCATCGACAAGATTTTCAACGAGGAGAACAGCTTGGCTACCAATATCTTCAAGCATTACAAGGGCAAGAGTATCATCGTGCACAAGCTTACCGGTGACTACATAGGCAAGTATTATCCTTACAACAAATATCCCATCGAGTACAGCGGCATGCGCCCCTTCTACCTGGTTATCATTGCCGACACCAGTGTGATGGACGCCATGTACCAGAGCAAGGACTACCAGCAGTTCCTGGACGTGCAGGGCTCGTGTGCCAGCTATCGCTTCAACCAGGGTGAGAGCAGCGTGGACTGGAACGTGGTGCCCGACTGGAAGGACAATGCCGGCCGCTTCCGCGTGAGCCGTGGCGACCGTTGTGAACTCACCGGTGCCGAGGCCGACGCCACAACCGGCGTGCTGAGCTTCACCATTGCCGCCAACCTGGCTCCGCTCAACAAGGACAACGCCGTGCTGTGCAACAGCGCTAGCTACACCGTCGAGTCGCTGAGTGGCTTCAAGGTTGACGTGAAGCCCATCGAGCCCGATATGATTACCGCCAACAACAAGAGCTACCTCGAGGGCAAGACCCACCTGATCACCCTCACCGGCGACTATAAGGGTCCGCGCGACAACATCAAGCTGTCGCTGCGCAACGACATGCCGTCCTGGATCGACGAGAGCACCTGCCGCGACGACATCAACGTGGCATCGCCCACGTTCCCCACTACCACGCTGGGCCTGAGCAGCTTCCTTGGTGGCATAGCCCAGGCGTTCGGAGCCGGCAACAGCTACTTCACGATGGAGATAGCGATAAAGTGAAATTAAAAACATAAAACCATAGATATGAAGAGAATAGTTTGCCTGGCAGCAGGCATCGTGATCACGCTGTTGTTCATCGTGATGAGTTACAGCCAAAACGCCAATGTCTTTGAGCTGCTGTACTTTAATCAGGGCTTCAATGACAACCTGTTCAACCTGAATGTTTATCCCATGGTTGCAGCCATCATGGTTCTCGTTGCCTGGGGTGGTGCGGCGCTTTACTACTACGGCATCAACTCGGTGAAGTTTGCCCGCTGGTACCACTGGCTGTCGGTGCTGTGCGTTTCAAGCCTGCTGGCTCCGGTGATCTGCTTCGTGCTCATCAATAACATGCTGCGCGAGGCCGGTCTGGACTATGGCAGCGAGACGGTTCAGTTCATCATGACGCTGGTGTTCATGACCGCGGTGCTCTACACGGCAGCCTCGATGGCCGTGAGATGGTGGAGCAGCAACTGCCGCCACACCCCGTTCCCGCAATAATCCCCGGCACTCCCGGATAAACCGGCATTTCTGGTCCTCCCGGATAAACCTGATGGACCGGCACTCCCGGATAAACTGGATAGACCGGAACTTCCGGGCTGTTTCAAAGTAGATAATAACAAGACAATTAAGTTATAAAGGAATGAGATTATTCATTTTTGCAATAGGCGGCACTGGAGCGCGCGTGCTCAAGAGCATGATCATGCTCTCGGCTGCCGGTGTGAGGCCCGTCGACGAGAACGGCAAGCCCGTGCCCAACGTGGAGCTGGTGCCCATCATCATCGACCCGCACAAGGGCAACGAGGACCTCAAGCGCACCGAGCAGCTGCTCACCGCTTACCGCATGATGCGCAACCGCCTGTATGGCAACCGTACCGACGTGGACGGCTTCTTTGCCAACCGCATCGTGACGCTGCGCGAGATAATGCGCGACTCGAGCATCCAGCTCAACGACACGTTTATCTTCAACCTGAGTGCCGTGGAGCGCAACAAGTTCCGCGAGTTCATAGGCTATGACACGATGAACGAGGCCAACCAGGCGTTGTCGTCACTGCTCTTCAGCGACGACCAGCTCGAGAACAAGATGAACATCGGCTTTGTGGGCTCGCCCAACATAGGTAGCGTTGCCCTCAACGAGATCAAGGACTCGGACGAGTTCAAGGCGTTTGCCAACGTGTTTAATGCCGGCGACCGCATCTTCTTCATCAGCAGCATCTTCGGTGGCACCGGTGCAGCCGGTTTCCCCATCATGGTGAAGAACATACGCCAGGCCGCCAACCTCGACATCAACAACCGCGACGTGCTGCGCAAGGCGCCCATAGGCGGCCTGACCGTGCTGCCTTACTTCAACCTGGAGCTGGGCGACGACCATCGCATCGACAAGGCCGACTTCATCGTCAAGACCCAGAGCGCCCTGTACTACTACAAGGAGACCCTCACCGGCGATAACGACAGCAACCTCAACACGATATTCTACCTGGGCGACCAGGTGGTGAGCGTGCCTTACATGTATGACCCCGGCGAGCACGGCCAGCGCAACCGCGCCCACATGGTGGAGCTCGTTGGCGCCATGGCTCCGCTCAAGTTTGCCGGGCTTCCCGTGTCACAGCTCAGTGACGAGAACGGCTACCCGCTGCCCTCGAGTGCCTATGAGTATGCCCTCGACCGCGACACCCACGATGTTGACTTCAAGGCCCTTGGCAGCGAGACCCGCAGCCTGATATATGACAAGCTGGTGAAGCTGCACCTGCTGTTCATCCACCTGCACACCGGGTTCAAGGACAGCATAGGCCAGGGTTACACCAACGACCAGCCCATGATCAAGACCGACTTCCTGGCGTCGCAGTTCTACCGCACGCTCAGCGGCGAGTTCATGGACGCCTACAAGGACTGGATCACCGAGATGTACAACAACATGCGCAGCGTGCAGCTGTTCAACATTGGCGAGTGGGACATGAACAAGGCTATCCACGACGTGAACACCAAGAAGTCGTTCTTTGGCCGCAAGACGGTGGACAACAACGTGTTCCGCAGCGTGATGAACTCCCTGAGCCAAAACAGTACCTACGGCCCTGAGGAACTGGAGCGTAAGTTCCTGGACCTCTTTAACCGCGCGGCCCAGAAGATCATCGAGGAGCGTTACGAGAATATAAATTGAGGCCGGCGCTTTGCGCCTTTAAGGACGCCTGCTAATGCAGGCTTTAAGGACGCTTCGCTTTAAGAACGGCGCTTTGCGCCTTTAAGAGTTTAAGACGAGAATTTGAGTTCTGTTAGGCAGGTGTTGCCTGCCGACAATTGACTAGGATATAGAAACATGAGCAAGATACTGTCATACAGCAACAAGACGTCAAAGAACGTTGGCGGCGACTGGATTCCAGTGGAACCCTACAGTGAGGACGACATAGCCCAGATCAAGGATCCTGACGGCGGACTGTCGAGCAATCCGCGCACTGCCATCCCCAGCCCGTTTGCCCAGATTGACCTGGTGAAGACGGCATTCCACAACCTGTCTAACCCACAGCTGCAGGGCGCGGTGATGAACGAGCGCCTGGTGAGCAACGCGCTCGACGTGATGCAGCTGCTCTTTGACTACGAGAACCACAAGGATTACCTGCGCATCATCACGTGGAACCGCAAGGAGGAACTGGCGCGGCTCAAGGCCAACGCTTCGCACCGCCTCTACGGGGAGACGCTCGAGCTGTTCCTCACGGCCGACAAGGTGTATAACTTTGACGACCTGAGCGAGTGGTACATCCTGGTGTGGGACGGCAAGGTGATAGGCGGCACGTCGCCGGCAAGCGTCGTGATGGCCGCTCCCGCCATGCCCGCCATCAACCAGATCAAGGTTGAGCAGGGCGTGTCGCTGTTTTCGAGTGTGCGCCACCTGTGGCAGCGCGACGAGGACTTTGTCTACTACATGTTCTTGCTTTTCAATGCATTCCCCACGCTGCGCGAGAAGGCGGGCCAGGTTTACAGCTACATGATGCACAACGCGGCGCTGGTGCGCACCAAGCGCCCCGCCCTGTACAGCCGCATCGTGGAGGTGATACCCAACCTGAGTGCCCTGAGCTATGAAAACCAGGGCGCCGTGCTCGAGCGCCTCAACCGCGACTATGACCGGTTTGGCGGCAATAGCCAGGTGAACGTGCTGGGTGCCTACCTGTATCACAAGCGTGCCCGCGACATCCGCGAGCAGGCGTCGCAGAGCGACTTCGTGATCTCACCCTCGGTAGAACAACCCGCCGGAGCAACTCTGCCGCTGGTGCTGCGCAGTGGCTTCAACGGTGCCGTGGAGCACTACCGCTACATCGACAAGGACTGGGACAGCGCCACCGTGGTGTTCACCGGCGGGCTGCCCGTGGGACAGCGCAAGCTGCCTGCCACCAGCATCGAGTATCCCTATCTCACCACCGTGGACCTGCTGAGCGACACCCTGGTCAAGCTCAACGGTGTGCTCGACAACGACCATTTCCTCGACGGCAACCTGCAGGCGCGTGACCTGGTGGCACGCAACGGTTACCTGCTGCCCGTCACCCCCGAATATTTCAAGTACTTCACCAGCAATGACCTGTGTGGCCGCACCCATGGCCTCAACGTTATCGATATCGTTGAGAACGGCGATGGCAGCGTGACCGTGACACTGCGCATCCCGGTGAAGAAACGTTACATAGAGCTGAGCCGCGTGTACATGCCCACTCTCGATCCGGCATGGCAGTTTGACGAGATGCGCGGCACCGGCCGTGTTGTCAACGTCACGTTGTCGACCTCGGTGTTCCCCTTCGTGCGCACCGGCACCAGGGACGACTACACCGTGCAGCTGTTCTCTATGATCCCCGACGCCAAGGTCGGCCTCAGTTTCAAGCTCAATGCCGGCACCCGTGGCGACATCAATGTCACCGAGAAGACCCGCTCGGCCTCGGGACCGTTCACCACCACCTACTATGACGTGAATGGCTCGTGGGACTACATGGAAGTGGCTATCAGCAGCGACATGGGCACCCACCGTGGACTCATCGTGCCGCAGTGGAAACCTTACACCCCGTCGATGACCGAACTGGTGTTTGCCGTGGACTTCGGCACCACCAACAGCCACGTCGAGTGGGCCGTCAAGGGCCAGGCGTCCCAGCCGCTCACCATGGGCTACAGCGAGGGCCAGGCGCTCATCGCGTCGCTCATGAAGCCCGGCAGCCTGGGCATCGCCGAGCAAGTGCAGCGCATCGAGTTCCTGCCGCGCGACATCGACAACGTCTATGGCTTCCCCCTGCGCTCGTCACTGGCGCGCAACGTGGAGAGCGACGGCGGCACCCGCTTGTTCCATGATGTGAACATCCCCTTCCTGTATGAGCGCAAGTTCTTTGACGGCTACAACGTTACCACCAACCTCAAGTGGATGGGCGACAACCGCCAGGCCAAGGAGTTCCTGCGCGAGATAGTGCTGCTCATCAAGGCCAAGGCGCTGCTCGAGAACGTGGACCTGCGCCGCGTCGAGGTGGTGTACTTCTACCCGGTGGCAATGAGCGGCGGCGACCGCCGTCAGCTGCGTGACACCTGGGAAGACCTGTTCCGCACTTACATCAGCGACGAGATGCAGCAGCTGCACTGCTGTCCCGAGTCGCTCGCCCCGGCGGCTTACTATAAGGGTCCCGACGTGGACGGAGCCAGCTATGTGGCAATCGACATAGGCGGCGGCACCAGCGATGCCGTCATCTACCAGCCCACCGAGGACGGCATGGCAAGCGAGCCCGTGGCAATCTCCTCGTTCCGCTTTGCCGGCAACGCCATCTTTGGCGACGCCTTTGCCGAGAAAGATGCCGAGCACAACCCCCTGCTGGCCCACTACACCCGCTACTTCAGCCAGCTCATCGAGAACGACCGCAGCAGCGGCATCTCTTACCTGACCAGCATCCTGAGCAAGATCACCGCCCAGCAGCGCAGCGAGGACATCAACGCCTACCTGTTCTCGATCGAGAACGTCGAGGAACTGCGCGGCCTGCGCGAGATCGACCGCAACCTCTACAGCTACAACGCGCTGCTGCGCAACGACAGTCAGCGCAAGATCATATTCATGTACTTCTATGCCGCCATCATCTACTACATCGCCACCACGATGAAGCACCGCGGCTACACCATGCCCAAGCAGATCTACTTCAGCGGCACGGGCTCCAAGATACTGAGCATCGTGGGCAGCACCGACATGGTGACCGACCTGTCCAAGGCCATCATCGAGAAAGTCTACGGCCAGCGCTACAGCGAGCGCTTCGGCATCAAGATCGAGACCGATTGCCCCAAGCAGATCACCTGCCGCGGCGGCGTGAAGATGCTCGGCTCGCGCGAGGCCCAGTCGCTCTCGCCGCGCGAGGTCAACGCCCTCAAGTGCAACTACTCGGTTGTGCCGGGCCTGGAACTCACCATGGCCGACGTCAAGCATCCCGCCGTGCGCGAGCAGTTGGTCGATAGTGTCAAGGCATTTAACCGCTTCTTCATCGACCTGTGTGACAGTGACATGCGCGACGAGTTTGGCATTGACCGCAATGTCTTCAAGGTGTTCTGCGACGTGGTCGATGACGACCTGGGCAACTACCTGGCCGCCGGCATCAACGCCTTCCTGGGCGGCCGCTACGAGGACGGTGATATCGTCGAGGACGTGCCGTTCTTCTATCCCATCGTGGGAGTGATACGTTACAACCTGCTTAAGAACCTTCAATACAATCCGCAACGATGAAAAGAATATCAACATGTATAGCCGCTGCCGCTATTGCCATGGCAGCATGGGGTCTCGAAATCAATGACTCTACACCACTGACCCAGCAGCAATGGAACCATGCGCTGGCAATCGTGGCACAAAAGAATGCCTACAACGACGGTTATGGCCAGACCACAGCCGACTTTGAACGCGCCAACCCCAGTGGTTACACCCTGGACGAGCTCAACGCCGTGTACAAGGGTAAGCACAACTGGGATGCCACTTACAACAGCCTCAAGCAGCACGAGGGTAAGACCCCGGGCAACGTGGGCGCCATCAAGAAACTCGCCGGCGGACTGGCCAGCAACGTGCAGGCCGACCTCAAGCAGTACCTTGAGTCACATCCCGGCGACCAACCTGCCGCAGCACCGCAAGAGGCCCCTGACCTCGCTCCCGATGCCGCGGCTCAGCCTGCTGTCGAGAGCACCGACATCACCGGCGACTCGGTGTCTACCCGGCCCCTCGAGGAAGCCGTCGAGGAAGTCAAGGAGGAGCCGTCTTCAAGCGGCCACTATGTCGTGGATATCCTGCTTGCGCTGCTCGCACTGGGTGCGCTGGCCGTCGCTTTCCTCACACGCCGCAGCCTGCTGAAGCTGCAGGCCAACTACTATGACGATGTGGAGGCTCTTAACCTCAAGGTGAATAAGCTTGCCAGCGAGCTGAGCCGACTCGGCCGCCATCCCCGCCAGGAGCCAGACCCCGCTCCCCAACCCAGGCGTGAACAGCCTGCACAGGTATCGGCACCTGCACGTCAGGACAGCACGGTGACTGCTCGTCCCGAGCCCAGGCCCGAACGCCGCGTGCAACCGCGCCCCAAACTCACGATTTACCTGTCGCGTCCCGATGATAACGAGTGCTTCATGAGTGCCACCAAGGACTTCGTGCCCGGCAACTCCATCTATGTGCTCACTACTTCCGATGGTCGTCGCGGCGCATTCTCGGTTATTGAGAACAGCGATGTTCACCGCATGGCGCTCATGATGCCCGGCGAGAACCTTGTGCCGGCATGCTCGGGCCATGGCATCCAGATGTCGGAGGGCAAGACACGCATTGTCACCGACCGTGAGGGCGAGGCAGTCTTTGAGAACGGCCGCTGGTGCGTGTCGATCAAGGCTATCATCCACTACGAGTAGTTTTTTATAAAGGGTTAAAAGGTTAAAAGGTTAAAGGGTTAATGGGTTAAAAGGTTAAAAGGGTCGGAGAACTCGGAGACTCCGAGAACTCCGAGATCTCCGAGATCTCCGAGAACTCCGAGTTCTCTCACCTCTAATCTCTAATCTCTAATCTCTAATCTCTAATCTCTCATCTAGAAAAATGATTTGGACTTGTGACAACTGTGGCAGGAAGATGGAGGTTTCCCGTGATCAACTCGAGGAGACCGGTGGCGTCGTGGTGTGTCCGCAGTGCCTGGGCACAGGGCGTGTGCCGATGGGGCAACGCCGGTCATCGTCGGTTGACGGAGAGGGACCTGTTATCCGTGGTGCCAAGCGCCAGCAGGCAATCGCCTTTGAATCGGCCGACGACGTACCCCCGCAGCACCGTCGCCGCGGCACGCAGTCCCGTAGCGGTGACTCGGGTCAGCAGCGTCCCCCTGCCCGCAAGAAGAGCGGGTCGTCTCGTCCCGGCGGTAGCCACATGAGCGCCCTGGGCTGTGCTTGGCGCTCCCTGGTGATTGTTGCCGCTTTCATCCTCGTGTACCAGTTGCTGGGTTTCCTCATGTCCCTGTAGTGTGCCCCGTGGCCGGGCCACGACGGGGTTTATCTATAGAATAAAGAGGTTTGTATATAATAGGTGGCGGTGTTGCGCAAAAATAACTACCTTTGCAAGCAATGAAAAGGACTATTTGGATACATATCTTGGTGTGGGGATTCATGCTGTTCTTCCCGCTGCTGTTCTATACTCCGGGCGACGACATGGAGCTCACCTGGGGTCGTGTGTTGCGCACGGCAGGCAGCCCCATCAGCTACATGGCGCTGTTCTACATCAACTACCTGTGGCTCATTCCCCGCAAGTACTTTGCTGGCTCTAAGCGCAGCTACGGCGTCTATAACGCCCTGTTCATCGTGCTGGCGCTGGCGTTTGTGGTCTTGTGGTGGGAACTCACCGACCATGTGTTCATCAAGGAACACATCCGGCACCACCTCAGGCCAGAATATCATGGCCCAAGGCCCATACTGCCGCCACCGCAGCAGATGCTCATCTTCTACAACATCATCTCGCTCACCCTCACCGTGGGCCTGAGCATGGCGCTGAGACTGAGCGAGCGCACCAAGGAGCTGGAGAAGGAACGCATCGAGATTGAAAGCCACCGCACCGAGGCCGAACTGACCAACCTGCGCGCTCAGCTTAACCCCCACTTCCTGCTCAACACGCTCAACAACATATATGCCCTCATCAGCTTTGACACCGAGAAGGCTCAGCATGCCGTGGAGGAACTGAGCAAGCTGCTACGGTACATGCTCTATGACAACCAGAGTAACTTCGTGCCGCTGTACAAGGAGGTGGCGTTCATCAACAACTACATCGAGCTGATGAAGATGCGTGTCACCGGCAGTGTCAAGGTCTCTTGCTCTATCGACGTGACTGCCGACGATGCCACCCCGGTGGCTCCGCTGCTGTTTATCTCGCTCATCGAGAACGCGTTCAAGCATGGCGTGTCGTCATGTGGAAAGGGGAGCATCAGCATCGCGATGAGTCAGCAAGACGGGATGATAACGTGTGCTATCATCAACAGCAACCATCCCAAGAAGAGCAGCGACAAGAGCGGGTCGGGAATAGGTCTGGAGCAGGTGGCACGCCGCCTCGACCTCGTGTACCCAGGGCGTTACACCTGGACGCGCGGCGTGAGCGATGACGGTACTGTTTATAAATCAATATTGGAGATAAAGGTATGATAGTGAAGTGTATAATAGTGGACGACGAGCCGTTGGCAGTGGAACTCCTGGCAAGTTACGTGGACAAAATCCCCTTCATGCAGCTCGTGGGCAAGTATTACAATGCCACCGATGCCCTGGAGGCAGTGCGCCGCGAGAACCCCGACCTGGTGTTCCTTGACATCCAGATGCCCGAGATCGATGGCCTGGAGCTGTCACGCATGCTGCCCGAGTCGTCGCGCCTGGTGTTTACCACCGCTTTCGAGCAATATGCCGTCGACAGTTACCGTGTCAATGCCCTGGACTACCTGCTCAAGCCCATCTCCTACGCTTCATTCCTCGAGGCATGCAACAAGGCCCTGCAGTGGTTCACCATGTTTCATGCCGGCGACAACAAGGTAGTGCCCGAGCCCACCAGCATCTTTGTCAAGAGCGAGTATAAACTGTTGCAAATCAGCCTAGACTCCATCCGCTATGTCGAGGGATTGAAGGACTACGTGAAAATCTATACCGACGACTCTCCCCGTGCCGTGTTGTCGCTCATGAACATGAAGGCCATGGAGCAGATGCTGCCGCCGTCGCGCTTCATCAGGGTGCACCGCAGCTACATCGTCAACAAGGGTCGCATTCGCGAGATAGAGCGCAACCGTCTGGTGATAGGTGACACCTATATCCCCATAGGCGACAGTTACAAGCAGGCCTTCCTCGACTTCATCTCAAAGTAGAGGCCTATAAGAACGGCACTGGCGTGCCTATAAGAACGCCTGCTGACGCAGGCTATAAGAACGGCACTGGCGTGCCTATAAGATATTTTTCCTCTTTCATCGTCTCTTTTCCTCTGCAGGCACTCTAGTGCCGTTCTTAAAGCGTAGCGTCCTTATTTTACATAGTTTATTGGTCCCGAGGTTTCTACCACGCGTTTACACAGGTCACGCCAGTCCATGCACCAGGGGTCGGTTTTGCGGCCGGGTGCGATGTCGCTGTGGCGCATCAGGTGCTTGATGTTGTGGCGCGAGCGTATGTCGGCAATCAGCGCTATCAGGGCGTCAATCTGCTCGGGCGTGGGAGCCTCGGTCTTGGAGTTGATGATCTCGATGCCTATCGAGTACTGGTTGAGGCTCACGGTGCCTGTGCCGGGCAGCTTGCTGTCGCCGGCGTGGAAGGCGGTTTTTTCTTCGTCTACCATCTTGAGGATGTTGCCGTTGCGCTCAATCATGTAGTGTGGCGCCACGTCATACTGGCGGAACTGCTCGATGCAGCCGGCGGTAGAGTAGGGGTCGCCGCCCACGTAGTAGTTAGAGTGCACCACGATGATGCTGATGGAGCGTTTCTCCAGGTGCCCGAAGGTGATTTGGCTGGTGATATCGTCCATCTTCAGCGTGCTCTGTGGTTCCGGGTCACGATCCTTGACGATGAGTCGCGCGCCCATGTCTATGGCCTGCAGTATTGCCACCATGTCCTTCTCGGCAACGCCGATGCAGCCGGCTGTGGAGGGCGAGTCGCTCGTGCAGTGGAAGAACACCGCCGCACCCTTGCCCACGACGCAGTCCTTGTTGTAGTCAAAGAAGAAGCCGTAGTTATAGTCGGGGTCATAGGTGATCATGTGCTCGCCGCGGCAGCGGTGGGGCTTGTCGTTGACGTCGATGATGCGGTTATAGGCCACGTTGTCGGCACAGCAGTAGATGCTTGGGGTCACGTCCACGTAGGGGAGCTTGGTGCCGGGGTTGGGCTTGATGCCGAAGGCCGTGATCATGCCGAAGTCGCCCAGCGGCGTCTTCTTGTCGCCGGCGCGCTGCTTGCCCACGCCGTTACGGCCCACGATGCCGTCGCATGCCAGCGCCACGCGCCAGCCCGCCTTGCCGGCATGCTGCACCTTCTCATACATCTTCACGGCACACGACGTGCCGCCGGTGTATTTCACCACGATGATGTGGTGCACTGCCGTGTCGGCGATGTATCGGGTCAGTTCGGTGCTGTCTTTGCATGTCGACATGTCGACAACGGCGCTTTGTGCGGCACTGGAAAGTGCGGCCACGCAGGTGATAAGGGCTAGTAACAGGTGTTTCATATTAATTGAGAGTGAGTTGTTGTGGTTAATGTCCCATCGGGGCGTCCGAGCCGCGTATGACGAGACGTGCATTGATGTCTATAGTACACAGGATGGCTGCCATGTTCTCCTCGGTCACGGCGATGCAGCCGCCCGTGAAGGGGTACTTGCCAGCGCAGTGGAAGAACAACGCGGCACCCTTGCCCGGCTTGCGCTCCTTGTTGTAGTCAAAGAAGAAACCGTAGTTGTACTGCGGGTTGTAGTTGATCAGGTGCTCGCCACGGCAACGATGACGCACCTTGCGCACGTCGATGATGCGGTTGTAGGCCACAGCGTCGGCGCAGCAGTAGATGTACTCGTTCACGTCCACGTAGGGGAGGGTGGTGCCGGGGTTGGGCTTGGTGCCGAAGGCCGTGATCATGCCGAAGTCGCCTATCGGGGTCTTCTCGTCGCCCTGGCGGGTCTTGCCCATGCCCTTCTCGCCGATGTTGCCGCGGCAAGAGATGTCGATGTCCCAGGTAGGCGTGTCGCCCGAGCGGTCCTTGACCCACACCTGCACGTCGACATAGGTGGAGTCGGTGTGCTGCACGATGATGACCTGGTTCACCGAGTCCACGGTGAGATAGTGCTGCAGCGACACGTCGCAGGTGTCATAGTTGACCTCACCGCAGTCCACGCCAGTAGCGGCAAGCACCGGGCTGGGTATCAGCGCCATGCTTGCCGCCGCTATGACGAGAGTTATCGCTATGAGAATACGTTTCATTATTGCCATGTGGGACTTTTTTTCACTGCAAAGATACTACTTTTTTTCATTGTTGTCCGGTAAAAAGAAAATATTTTATTTTTTTATGCTTCGCCTAGAAAATAGCTTGCTCTGCAAGCAAAATGGAATTATCTCATTGATATTTACTGGACAGTGATAAAAATCAGCAGTTTTTGCAGCTGGGTTGGTGGGCGTCGGGTCAAGGTGTGGCCATGCACATCCATTGTGTCATGGGGCTGGGCATGAGGTCCTCGTCTTGAGGTGCCGAGAGAGTGACGTCATAGCACCAGCGCACGTCCTGGAATGCGATGATGAGCTGAGACTCGCCCTTGCTGTCGGTCACCATGAACAACTCGCCGTGGTCCCCGTGCTGGTCAATGATACGGTAAGAAGTCACCTCGTTGCCCGCGTCGTCGACATAGGCATTCTCCTGGTAGAGCATCTCGTAGGTCTGGTCCTTTTCCACCGTCACCGTCTCGCGGTTCCAGTCGATGGTGACTGGCACGTCACAGGAATCCTCAGCAGCCCACTGAGTCCATCCCTCGCTGGTGCACTCGCTGGAGTGAAGTCCAGTGGTGCTGTAGCTTACCACCTGGGCGCTAGCCATGCTAGCCGATAAGCTGAGTAACCCGATAATCATTAGCCTTTTCATAGTAAAATGTGATTTAAAAGCGTTTAACAAGATGTAATTATAGTTTTTTTGCGGCTCTGTGTAGAGCCCTCTTTACCTCTTTGACCAGCCAATCCCCAAAAAGTTACATCCCCCCACCATTTTTTTTCAAGCAATACCGATCCGGTTCCTTCTCAGCGATAATTTTACAGCGCTATCAAGCGGCCGTGTTTTCACCTTTCCCACGCCCTGTATTAAGAAAAAATGCATTGACACTTCTTTGTTCCCTGCAAAATATTTACCTTTGTGCCCTAAATTCAAAATTTGACACATTAAAGATGAAACATTTATTATTGATATTGACAATATCTGCATTGTGCTTTTCGGCATCGGCAGCAACTAAAACCACACGCAAACAGACGAAGACCCAAACAACGACTTCGGCCAAGACAAAGGGCAAGAAAAACCAAGGAGGGAAAAATGCTGTGGCTGGCAAAGTGACATTTGAGGTGGGCGACTTTGTGTATAACCTCAACAGTGACAATAAGTCTGTATCGGTTTGCCTCAAGAACGGCAAACGCAAAAACACCATCCCCGAGTCGGTTAAATACAACGGGGTGTCATATCCCGTCACTTCGATAGGTGAACAAGCGTTCCTGAGCTGTGACTGGTTGACAAGTATCACCATCCCCGCTTCGGTCACTTCGATAGGGGATAACGCTTTCCTGGGTTGCTGCAACCTCGAGAGCGTGACCATCCTAGGCTCACTGACCTCGATAGGTGCTGATGCTTTTGGTGATTGCAAGGTGCTCACCGACATTACATTACCAGGCACATTGACATCGATAGGCGACGATGCCTTCAGGTCGTGCAGCAGCCTCACTGACATCGTTATCCCCAACACAGTCACCACGATAGGTGACAGGGCCTTCCTGGGCTGCAGCGGGCTGACCAGCGTCACCATCCCCAGCGCCATCACCAAGATAGGCGAGTCGGTATTTGACAGCTGCAGTGGATTGACCTCCGTCACTATCCCCGGCACGGTAACCACAATAAGCGACTGCGCATTTACCGGGTGCACAGGGCTCACCAGCATCACCATCCCCAAGTCGGTCACCTCGATAGGCGAACGGACATTCTTTAACTGCTCGCTCACTGAGATACATTCGCTCAACCCCGTGCCTCCCACCACAGCCGATGACGCCTTTGACTACGGCAACAAGAATGTCATCATCTACGTTCCCTCCAAAGCCTCAGGCAAATACAAGAAAGCAAAAGGCTGGCGCGAGTTCAAAAAATTCAAAACCACCCACTAACCATCCTTAGTCTTTCGTCCTTCGTTCTTCGTCTTTCGTTCTTCGTTTTTCGGGTTTTTCGTCCTTCGTTTTTCGTATTTCGTTTAATTGTTGTATCTTTGCACTATGATTGAGGTAAAAGACATAGTAAAACGTTATGGCAGCCTCGAGGTGCTGCGCTCGGTGAGCGTTGGCATCGGCGACGGTGAGGTGGTGTCGATCGTTGGTCCCAGCGGGGCCGGCAAGACCACTTTGCTGCAAATCATGGGTACGCTTGCCGGCGCTGACAGCGGCAGTGTGCTCTATGACGGCGTGGACGTGTCGCGCATGTAGGACCGTGAGCTGGCCCGATTCAGGAACCGCAACATCGGGTTTGTGTTCCAGTTCCACCAGCTGCTGCCCGAGTTTACCATGCTCGAGAACGTGGCTATCCCGGCCTTGATAGGCGGCATGAAGCGTGGCGATGCCTATGAGCGTGCCCGCGAGCTGCTCGACTACATGAAGCTGAGCGACCGTCTGGACCACAAGCCCGCGCAGCTGTCGGGCGGCGAGTGCCAGCGTGTGGCAGTGGCCCGCGCCCTGGTCAACAAGCCCAAGGTGATCCTTGCCGACGAGCCCAGCGGCAGCCTCGACTCGCACAACAAGCAGGAGCTGCACAAGCTCTTCTTTGAACTGCGCGACGAGATGGGGCAGACGTTTGTCATTGTAACCCACGACGAGGTCCTCGCGGCCCAGGCCGACCGCACGCTGCACATGCGCGACGGAGTGATCGAGGACGACATGCACCGCTGATGAGAGCCCTGCCGTGTACCATAGCGCTTGTCATCATGCTCGCCCTCCTGGCGGCATGCAGCCGTGACGGGGACGTGATGGACGACTCGGTGACCCACTGCCTCTATGACCTGGTCACCTACACCGGCACTGACCCGGCAACGGGCATGGCACAGTTCGAGCTGGTGCACCGCGGCGTGCAGGGGTCGACGATGCTGAGCGGCAACGTGGTGCCGCCCGAGGGGACTAAGCCGCTGCAGCGCATGATGTTGCGCTACAGCTATGACGACAATAACGCGGGGGCAAAGTGGCGCAGCGTGAGGGTCTACAGCATGACCAACGCCCTGACCGACTCGCTGCGATACAGCACGGCACCGCTGTCACACTACGCGATGCACCCGGTGAAGATGCTCAGCGCGTGGCGCACGGGCGACTTCATCAACCTCCACTGCCAGGTGGAGTACACCGGCAAGACGCGCCGTATGATGCTGCTTATCGACGACAGCACCCGCGCGCTCGACACTGTGCACTGCTACCTGCACCACGACCTGCTGGGCGAGACCGCCTATCAGTGGCGCGACTGCTACGCGTCGTTCAACGTGGGCAACGTGTGGAAGCGCACCGAGTGCAAGACGCTCAGGGTACATGTCAACGACGATGCCACGGGCGAGCGAAACTATGACTTTGACCGCCTGTGAAATATAGATGACGAATTATTAATTACAAACTTTAATACAAATAAAAAACTAAACATTATGGCAGACAACAAACAACAACAGATTCAAATAGAAGTACCTAACGAGGAAATGCAGGGCCGCTATGCTAACCTGGCAGTGATCACCCACGGACCCAACGACTTTTTCCTGGACATGATCCTTCTCGCCCCCAACACTCCCAAGGCACGCGTTCAGAGCCGCATCATCATGACTCCCGAGAACGCTAAGCAGCTGCTCGCAGCTCTGCACCAGAACATCCAGAAGTATGAGCAGACCTTCGGCGAGATCCGTCCCCGCAACTCTGTTCCCGGTGCCGACGGCAACGTGATGGACTTCCCCCTGACAAAGGGCCAGGCTTAAATTTTAGTAAAGGTTTAAAGGTTTAATCGTTTAATCGTTTAAAGGGTTAACAGGTAAAATCTTTTCTCGTGAAAATGCGCTAGCATTTTAGTTATTCGTTTTTCGTGAAAATGCGCTAGCATTTTCGTTTTTCGTTAAAAAGAATATGGAACATCCTTTGTTTATATATAACACGCTCACGCGCCGCAAGGAGCTGTTCAAGCCCCTGAGCGAGCCCAATGTGGGCATGTATGTGTGCGGTCCCACGGTTTACGGCGATCCCCACCTGGGACACGCCCGCCCCGCCATCACCTTCGACGTGCTGTTCCGCTACCTGCAGCAGCTTGGCTACAAGGTGCGCTACGTGCGCAACATCACCGACGTGGGCCATCTGGAGCATGATGCCGACGAGGGTGAGGACAAGATCGCTAAGAAAGCACGCCTGGAGCAGCTCGAACCCATGGAGGTGGCGCAGTACTACACTAACCGCTACCACGCCGCCATGGAGGCGCTCAACGTGCTGCCCCCCAGCATCGAGCCCCACGCCACCGGACACATCATCGAGCAAGAAGAACTGGTAAAGGAGATCCTGGCCAACGGCTTCGCCTATGAGAGCAACGGCAGCATCTACTTTGACCTTGAGAAATATAGCCAGAAGTACCGCTACGGCACCCTCTCGGGACGCAATCTCGAGGAGGTGAAGAACGCCAGCCGCGAACTCGACGGCGTGGGCGAGAAACGCAGCCAGGTGGACTTCGCGCTGTGGAAGAAGGCTCAGCCCGAGCACATCATGCGCTGGCCTAGCCCCTGGGGCGACGGCTTCCCCGGCTGGCACTGCGAGTGCACCGCCATGGGACGCAAGTACCTGGGCAAGAAGTTTGACATCCACGGCGGCGGCATGGACCTCGTGTTCCCGCACCATGAGTGCGAGATCGCACAGGCCGTTGCCAGCCAGGGCGAGGACATGGTGCGCTACTGGATGCACAACAACATGATCACCATCAACGGCAAGAAGATGGGCAAGTCGCTGGGCAACTTCATTACCCTTGAGGAGTTCTTCACTGGCTCGCACAAGCTGCTCGAGCAGGCCTACGGTCCAATGACAGTGCGCTTCTTCATCCTCCAGGCACACTACCGCGGCACCGTGGACTTCTCTAACGAGGCCCTGCAGGCTGCCGAGAAGGCCTACGAGCGCATCATGGACGGATGGCACCGCCTCCAGGCTCTCACAGCCGGCGACACCACCACCGTGCAGCTCGACGACTACCGCAAGCGCTGTGCCGAGGCGATGAACGATGATCTCAACACGCCCACCGTGATCGCTACCCTCTTTGACGCTTGCCGCGCCATCAACCAGGCCAACGACGGCAACGGAACCATCTCGCAGGCCGACATCGACGAGCTCAAGAGCGTCTTCCAGACCTATCTGTTTGACGTGCTGGGCGTTCGCGACAACGCTGCCGGCGGTGCAGGCGACGTGGACCTGGAGCCCTACCGCAAGGCCGTTGACCTGCTGCTCGAGGTGCGCCGCAACGCCAAGGCTGCCAAGGACTGGGCAACCAGCGACCTGATTCGCGACAAGCTGAGCGAGGCCGGCTTCGACGTGAAGGACACTAAGGACGGCTTTGAATGGAAAGTGCGTTAATCACGATCATAGTACCAATCTACAACGTGGCGGTCTACATGGACCGCTGCGTTGATAGTATTTTACACCAGACTTACAAAAGGCTGGAGGTTATCCTTGTGGACGACGGTAGCACCGACGGCAGCGCCGAGAAGTGTGACCAGTGGGCACAGCGCGACGAGCGCATCCGTGTCATCCACCAGGAGAATGCCGGCCTGAGCATGGCGCGCAACGCCGGCCTCGAAGTCATGACGGGCGAGTATGTGGCCATGGTCGACGGCGACGACTACATAGGCATCGACTACGTCAAGTCGCTGCTCGCCGCCATCGAGCGCCATCACGCCGCCATCGCCGCCGCCCGCTGGAGCCTCTTTGACGACGGTATCGAGCCCCATCAGGATTTTAATGAAGAGGAGCTCACCACCTTCACCAGCGACGAGGCCATCGACGACGTTTTTTACCAGCACACACTCACCAACTCGGCATGCAGCAAGCTATATCGCGCCGAGCTGTTCAAGACACTGCGCTTCCCCGCCGGCATCCTCTATGAGGACCTGGCCATAGCCTTTGACCTGTTCAAGGCCGCCCCTGTTGTGGTGCACACCAGCCGTGTGCTCTACTTCTACCGCCAGCGCCAGGGAAGCATCACCACCACCTTCACCCCCGAGCGCACCCATGTGCTCGACATCACCGAGCAGCTGGAGAAACGCGTTGCCAAGGCCTATCCCGAGCACTTGGCGGCCGTGCGCAGCCGCCGCCTGAGCGCATGCTTCAACATCCTGCTGCTGTGTCCCCGCGACGGTTCGATGAACGATGTCGTGGACCGTTGCTGGCAGGGAATCAGACAGTTGCGCAAAGGCTGTCTGCTCGACCCGCGCGTGCGCCGCAAGAACAAACTGGGCATCCTGGTCTCCTACCTTGGCCCCAAGATCCTGCGCCTCCTCCACCGCTAACTACTCAGGGAGATGGCTCACTAATTCCTCATTGATATGGACACAAATGCTACTACAATACGGGTTTCGCGTGAACTGTATGACGCTGCCTTGGCGGTGGTACGGGACTTTGCCCGGGTCTATGACCAGGTGTGGGACACTCCCAGCGTTAACCCCGGAGCAAGCTGCATCAAGTGGTGCAATGGATTGGGCCCGAAGACGATGAAGAATGTCAACAGCGTGTACCTTCACGACCTGTTCCTGTGCATGTCGCGCATGGAGTGCGCGTTCTCGATGTCAAATGCCGAGAGCATAGCGGTGTTCCTGTGCATCAATCATGTCCTGGACCCCGATTTCCTCGCCACTCTCACTTTCCAGAACATAGAATACCGCATGCAGACGATAGGCGTAGAACAGGCCGAGTTGGCCAATTTCAAGCCTGGCACCCTTTACTTTGAAGGTGCCGACGAGTATGAGTTCAGCATCGTTGCGCTGCTGATGCAATGCAACGAGCAGGCGCTAGCTGGGGCCTATGTGGAAGTGATGCACAGCTTGTGCTCGTTCATGCTCGAGGTGCACGGCACTGCCAGCCAGCAGGCGATAGAATGGCACGCTGCCACCCTCGACGACTGGACGCGCAAGCCGGTGCCCAGGTTCAACTTGCAGCATGAGTACCACTATGACAACACTAAACCGCTGTTTGGCCCTAAGGGGCTTGTTGGCACCGACAAATGCCAGATCGTGTCAAAGGAAAAACTCTCTTAACCACACACTGCTTTTTTAAAAACTACTGATTACGCGGAAATCACTCTAAGTTTTGCACATCGGAGATCTCGGAGAACTCTGGGAACCTCGGAGTCCTTGGGAGGTTATTGCTGGCCAAGGAGTTGCTGGAGGTCCTGGGGGGTGAACTTGATTTCGCTCTTCAGGTTGCTCTTGGTGTCGCGGTAGCGATAGCCCAGGCTCTTGCCGTTGGCCACGATGAGCTGGACGAAACGGGCAAACTGCTTGTCGCTGACGGCCTCGGTCAGTGATGCCTGGAGGTCGTCGCGCTTGCCGGGGGCGTTGAGCACCGTGGCCTGGTCGGTCACGTCGTAGTCATAGTAGACACAGTCGCCCTCGATAGCCACAGCGACAAGAATTATGTCATCGCTCAAGGCCTGTGGCAGGGTTTGTTGCGTGGCCTCGACCTCGGCTTGGAGTTCCTGGGCGGGGGTGCTGTTGCCTCCGCATGACGAGATGGCACCGGCAATGACCAGCAGCATGATTAAGTTGAGAATCTTTTTCATATCTTTTAAATTATTCCAAATAACCAGTCAAACAGCACTCGCTGCCAGTCGGTGTACACGAAGAACAGCAAGATGACGAGTGCAAAGCCTATCCAGCCGAACACTTTGAGGAACTGCTGTGACAAACGCTCGCCGGTAGCCATCTGGATGAGTTGCAGCAGCATGGCGCCGCCGTCGAGCGGGTAAACCGGCAGGATGTTGAGCACGGCGAGTACTAACGAGAGACGTGCCAGCACGAAGCAGAACCTGATTGTTTCCATCTCCATGGGCAAGAACGCGATGCTGGCGTAGAGCACGGCAAAGAGGATCACGTTCATGATGATGCCTGCCCCCGAGATGATGAACTGCTGCCACATGGGGCGGCCCGAGATGCCATACTGGTTGGTGTACTGGTCGTCGTTGTTGTCAAAGATGGTCACGCCGCCAAAAGGGAGCACGCCCAGCGACCAGCGTATTCGCTGCCACGCGGCGTCGTCGGGGTCGTTGCTGTGCTTGTAGCTGATGGCCTCGAGAAAGAACAGCTGCACGCTCTTGACCTTGCACTTAAACGCCAGTCCTGCAAAGGCATGGCCCAGCTCGTGGATGATGACACAGATGGCAAGCATGCCGTAGAACATGAAGTCAATGCCTCCATCGATGTTTTGAACTAAGTAACCGATGGCCAGCACGATGAACAGCCAGTTGAACTTGAAGCCGGTTTGGTCCTCAGGGTTTTCCTCGGGCATCTCGTAGCCGGGGTCTTCCTGCGGGGCGGGGTCTTCTTCCTGTGTTACATACTGGATGCCGCCGTCTTGCTGTGTCTCTGTGGCGGATGACTCGAGTTGCTCCTGGTCGAGCCACTGGGGGGTGTTGTCGGGTACGTAGCTCATTTTTTTATCATCACGTTATGGGTTAATACACGCAGTTCATCGTTGGTGAATGAATACTCGGCTGTATTGCCGCTCTTTTTGCCTATGTAACGGAACACTAGCCCTCGGTCTGTCTCGACAATGGGGACAAAAGTGGGGTCGTCGTCACTGCTAAATGAGCTCGACGTTGACTCCTTCATTTCTTTGAGAATGCTCTTGATGTCCTTGATGTTGTATAGTGATTCGTCAATTTCATACACAAACGTGACGTTGCTTGCGTCCTTGACGATATCGGTGAAATTCACTCCTTTGTCTACACGGGTGGGCAAGTCGAGCTTTGCCACCTCTATATATGTGTCCAGGGTCTCTTCATTGGAGGGCTGGGTCATGTTGAAGTGTTTTAACTCGTCTATCGATACCGTGAAGGAACTGTTGCTTGACATGTCGGTGTTGCAGAAGTACACGTCCAGCTGGTAGTCTGCATTGATGAGCTTGGTTGCCATCTCGCTGAAGTCTTTGTTCCCGACTTTGTCTAAGAGGTATAGTTTCTTGATAAGGTCGGTGTGCCCTTCGAATTTGGCGATGTCCAGGTCTTTAGGGTCACATGTGTAGTTTAATATAAAGTGTTGATTCTCGACCGTTGCCCCTATCAGTGTCGAGCCGTCGTTGCAGCTTGCGGGGCATTGCTTGTTGAGCTCGGCGGCGGCCTGCATTATCTCGGTCCGTGATTTTCCCTGGGTGCACGATGTTAGTGCCATGATGGCAATCATGAGGCACAGTGTGGTGATGGTTGAAAGTCGTTTCATGTTGTTGAATGTTTTAGATGGTTGTTATAATGTAAAGGCAAAGGTAATATAATTTCTCTGAATAATCAAGTGTTTGGGTCTTTTGAGTTATGGTTTTGAAATCAGGACGTGGGTTTTGTCTTGTTTAGCCGTGACTGTTTTTGGCGAAAATGTCGCCTCGAGGTCCGTGTGATAAATAAAATGTTCGCATTTGTGGTCGATAATACCGAAAAAAGTGGTTAATTATAGCAAAATACTTGTATATCTAAAGGGAAAGAGTTTATTTTGTAACAAATTTATTTCATTACGATTGTTTTTAGGCTTGTTTATTTCATTTAAATCTAATACTGAAATCACATATTTTGGGTTTAGTTAAAAGTTTTAGACTTCAAAATTGCCGCAAGTCGGCAAAGGAGTGCAGAGTGCGAGTAGCATTCTGCATTTTCTTTGTGTGTAATAAATATTCATTTCCATGATATCGGGAAGAGGCGCTTCAGTAAGCATGGATGCCACAAGCCAAAAGCTCCAGTGTGGTTTTTTTTTACTGGTTTAAGGGTTGAAATGAGTGAAAAAAAACAAATAATTGCGATTTCGCTTTGTGCTTTGCGCTAAATGCAGTAACTTTACGCAATTATTTTTAGCATAAACAATTTTTACCTATATTTATTATGAAGAAACTATTAGTTTTTGCAGCTTTAGCATTGCTGCTCCTGCCTGCAATGGCTCAGGACCGCCGTTACAACGTGTATGGCGTGATGTTTTACAACCTTGAGAACCTCTTTGACACAATCAATAATAACAGCACCTATGACTTGGAGTTCTCGCCCAAGGGCGCTCGCCAGTGGGATAGCGACAAGTACTGGAAAAAGCAGCACAACATGGCTTATGCTATCAGCCAGATGACCAGTCAGGGCACACCCAACGGCCCCGCCATCATCGGTGTTAGTGAGATTGAGAATATCACCGTGCTCCAGGACCTCGTTAAGCAACCCGAGATCCGTGCCCAGCACTACCAGATCGTGCACCACGATGGTCCCGACCGCCGCGGCGTTGACGTGGGTCTGCTCTATAACCCCCGCTACTTCAAGGTGCTCAATGTTAACAACCACCGCCTCACTATCGAGAGCAACCCCAAGTTCCGCACCCGTGACCAGCTGTGTGTAACAGGCTTGCTGGCAGGCGAGAAGGTGAGCGTTATCGTTAACCACTGGCCCTCACGCCTGGGCGGCGAGGAGCAGTCAAGCTACCTGCGCGAGGCTGCAGCAGCACTGTCACGCCACATCGTTGACTCGCTGCTCACCGACGACCCCAACCAGGGTGTCATCATGATGGGTGACCTTAACGACGACCCCCAGAACAAGAGCTGTGCCAGGGTGATGCGCGGCATGAAGAAGATTCACGACGCTGTTAACGGCGCCATGTATAACCCCTTCTGGGAGAAGCTTGACAAGGGTATCGGTACACTGGCCTACAAGGGCAACTGGAACCTCTTTGACCAGATCATGATGACCGACTACTTCACCAAGTATGCCAAGGGCAAAGACAAACCCCAGCTCACCTTCCTGCGCGCCGAGGTGCTCAACCGTGACTTCCTCAAGACCCGCGAGGGCGACCGCCAGGGCTATCCCTTGCGCACCTACTCGGCCGGTGTGTTCCTGAACGGATTCAGCGACCACTTCCCCACCGAGATTTTCCTGGTAAAAGAAGTAAAATAAAGTTTTTGAGATAGATTATGGGAATGGCAAAAATTGCTAAGAAACAACATATTGCAGAGAAACAATATGTTGAGCTTGCCTATGAGATCTTCGTTGTGGAAGACGGCAAGGAGACTTCAGTGTTCAATTTTTCACCCGAACAGCCCGACCGTTTCGTCTTTGGTCAGGAACTCGGCATGCTTCAGGCATTCAAGGACCACATCGAGGGTCTCGAGCAAGGCGCTAAGTTTGACTTCACGCTTGCTCCCGGCGATGCCTTTGGCGAGATGAATCCTGAGCTAGTGAAGGACCTGCCCCGCGACATCTTCCTCGTTGACGGCGAGTTTGACACCGAGAAAGTCTACCTGGGTGCAATGGTTCCCATGATGACTGCCGACGGCATGCGCATCATTGGCCAGGTGGTTAAGATGGAAGGCGAAACCGTTACCCTCGACTTCAACCACCAGCTTGCTGGCCAGGCAATCAGGTATGTCGGCGAGGTTATCACCGTGCGCGAGGCCACTGCCGAGGAGCTTAACCCCCGCAAGGGTGGTTGTGCAGGCAGCTGCGGCGGCAGTTGCGGTGACTGCGGCGGTAGCTGTGGCGGCTGCAACTAAGCCACTCGTTTTCACGCTGATCAAGGAGAATAACAGATAATAAACACAGGGGTTCATAACACCATGAACCCCTGTGTTGTCGTTCTAGAGCCACCTCAAGCGTCCTAGAACTAGAATCTTTAGATAGGCTAGAAATTCTAGAAGGTCTAGATAGGCTAGAAAACCTAGAAAACTCTCGAAAGCTGTGAAACTTAAAAGGCTTTCTGGCTTAGTGGGCTGCTTGGGGCAGGCGACAGGGCGAAAAATTTGGTTATGTCGTGATTTGTTAGTAATTTTGCGATGTATGAAAAGTGATGTTTTGTGCATTGTCGTGCCGCTGTACAACGAGCAGGAAACGCTGCCCGCGACCCATGCTGCGCTCATGTCCTTGCTCGACACTCTGGTCGAGACGGGGAGGGTGTCGCCCGTGAGCCGTGTGCTCTATGTTGATGACGGCTCGGTAGATGGTACCTGGAGCGGCATAACCGCTGTTGCCGAGGGAAATAGCCGCGTGGCTGCAGTGAAGCTCGCTGCCAATGCCGGGCATCAGAATGCCCTTGTTGCCGGCTTGGAGGCAGCCCTTGGCGATGCCCACATCATGGTGACCATCGATGCCGACCTGCAGGACGACTGCACGGTCATCGGGCAGATGGTGGAGCACTATGAGCAGGGATGCGACGTCGTGTATGGCGTGCGTCGTGACCGCAAGAGTGACTCGTGGTTCAAGCGCACTACCGCCCAGGCGTTTTACCGCACCATGCACCGGCTAGACGTCAAGTCGGTCTACAACCATGCCGACTTCAGGCTGATGAGCCACCGTGCCGTGGCCCAGCTGCTGCGCTACCGCGAGCGCAACCTCTACCTGCGCGGCATCGTGCCGCTGATGGGCTACCGCAGCGAGTGTGTGTACTACGATCGCACGGCCCGCACGGCAGGCAAGAGCAAGTATCCGCTGGGCAAGATGATGTCGTTTGCCGTCGATGGCATCACGTCGTTCAGTATCAGGCCTGTGCGCATGGTGTTCACCTTGGGGCTCATCTTCCTGTGCATCGCGCTGGCGATGCTGGCCTATGTGCTCGTGGCTTATTTCACCCACCGCACCGTGAGCGGTTGGTCATCGCTCATCCTGTCGCTGTGGTTCATCGGTGGCTGTGTTCTCATGAGCCTGGGCATCGTGGGCGAGTATATAGGCAAGATCTACATCGAGGTCAAGGACCGCCCCCGCTACCACGTGGAGCAGACCGTCAATCTCACTGACCCCGAAAAATAGAATACTCTCACGCGGATTACGCAGATCGCGGGGTCAAAAGTTTTACTTCTGGGAGCCGATGGCTAGCAGGACCAGGCCTATGAGCAACAGCAGCAGGTCCAGGGCCTTCATGCGCGCGTTCTTCTCCTTGAGCACAATTACGCCGTAGAGGAACGACACTATCACGCTGCCGCGGCGCATCATCGACACCACGGCAATCTTAGAGTCGGGTTGGGCCAGCGAGTAGAAGTAGGCGATGTCGGCCAGCGTGAGGCAAACGGATATCATGGGGATGGTCCACACCCACTTGAACCCCTTGGGCCTGTGGCCGGTGAGATACATGGCAAGCACAATCACCGCCATAATCAGGGTCTGGAACAGCGAGTACCAGGACTGCACCTCGAGCGGATTGAGCATGGTCATCAGGTGACGGTCATAGAGTCCGCTCAGGGCTCCAGTGACGGCGGCTCCCATGCTGCACCACAGCCACTTGGCGTGCTCGTGAGTGAACCCTTCCTTGCGTCCCAGGCGGCTGATGAACAGCAGCGAGCACACTCCCAGCACGATGCCTCCCCACTGCCACAGGTTGAGGCTCTCGCCGAAGATGAGCAGTGCGCCCACGAGCACCATGAGCGGGCGCGTGGCGTTGATGGGGCCGGTTATGGTGAGCGGCAGGTGCTTGATGGCTGCATATCCGAGGGCCCACGACGACAACACAATCACCGCCTTGCCCATGAGCAGCAGCAACCCTAGCGGGGAATCGCCAAGCGACTGCGTCTCTTCCATGGCATCCATCACGATGTAGGGCGACAGCAGCAACGTGCTCACCGCAGTGGTGCAGAACAGCACCATGAACACGTCGTTGCCCGTGAGGGACTTCTTCTTGAAAATGTCATAGACGCCAAGCCCCAGGGCCGACACCATTGCCAGTAATATCCACATACTATAGCTAAGCCGGTTTCTTAATGGGCTGTGAGTTTGTTGGCTTTCATCCTGGTGATGTATTGCTGCAGGATTGCTTCCATCTGCCGTTGCATGTAGGGCAACTGCTGGAACTGGTCTTTTTTACCTATGAGATTGTTCTTGAGGGAGAAATCCTTTTTGAACTCATAAATGCCTATGAGAGTGTTATTGCGGTACTCAATCATGAGGTCATCGAGGTAGTACATCGAAGTGCCGTTGCGGTCGTTGAACACATAATTCACATACGACGGGCTCTCGTCAAGGACATCTTTGCCAAACGAGAAATAGGGTTTCGAATAGTTGAGTATCCCTAGGAGAGTAGGCGTGATGTCGGTTTGCTGGATCAGTCGTGTGGAATCACATTTCACTGGTAACTGACCGCCAGGAGTGTAGAAGAAAATAGGTATCAGGAAACGCCCCATGTCGGTGTTGTAGTCTTCACGATGGGCCGTGCCGCAGTGGTCGGCAGTGAACACGAAGATCGTGTTTTTGAACCATGGTTCATTTTTCACTTCCTCGAAATACTGCTTTAGCGCATTGTCTGAGTAACTGATAGTGCGGTGCATGGGGATATCACCACGGGTAAAGGTGTCCTTATATTTGTCGGGGATAGAGAATGGCTCATGGCTCGATGCCGTGAACACGGTGAGCATGAACGGCTCACCCTCGCTGGCGATCTCCTTGGAGTGCTTAGCAAAGTACTTGAGGTAGGGCTCATCATAGATAGCCCACGTGCCATCGAAATCGCCTTTGTCAGGGTATTCGTCCATGCCATAATACTTCTCAAACCCAGCGGTGTTGGCAAATGCCTTGAAGCCCAGTGTGGTGTTAGGTGCGCCATGGAAAAACACCGTCTTATACCCCTCGTCGCGAAGCATCTGGGGCAACGCCTGTAGTGTGTTGTTAGAGTATAAGTAGTAGCAATAGAGGTTAATATACCTTGGAATGCCAGCAAAAGTTGCCGGCATGCAGTCAACCGAGCGGGCACCGTTGGCAAAGCTGTATTCAAAGCTGTAACTCAGGGTCAGCAGTGAGTCTAGGAAGGGGGTGTAGCCCTCATATCGGCCGCCATCCTTGTCCTTGTTGAAGAATCCGGTATATTCCATAGAGAAGCTTTCAAGTAGGAAGACAACCACGTTCAACTTGCGCATCTCCCCCTGGTGATCAGTGTTTTTCTTTACCGGGCTGAAAATAGCCTCAAGCTCTTCTTGTTTGAAGAATTGCGGGTTTTTATAGTCCTTCTTCTCTATTGTGGTGATCATCGAGAACGGGGTGTTGAGAACTATGGCGGCATCGACAGACCTCTTGCAGTATATGTCGGCCGAGTCCTGCCTCAGGGGGTGCATCTTTCTCGACAACCCGCCGCGCAGTCCGCCTATGGTAATAACTACTGCCAGCAGGAACAATGCTGTGTGTACAGAGTAGTAAACCTTGGGTTTAGGATAAGAATCCTTTGCACGATTCTGCTTTATAGGGTTGTAGTATAGGAAAATAACTGCTGCAATCAGAGCGATGCCCACGAGCCACACCTGCCAGTAGCCGGTGATGCTGTTCAGGAATATTTTCATCAGATTGCTCTCACCGCCAAACTCTGAGAAGATCGACCAGGTGGTGCGGCGTCCGCCAAACTCGTAATAAACGATATCGGCGGCATTGACAAGGATAGCCAGAATGTTGATCACCAAGAAAATAACCTTGACGACGCGTTGGTACTTAATGGTGTCTCGGCACTTCAAGGGTACAAACTGCATCACGATGCACAAGGCGTTAAGGTAGCATAGCGCGCTGAAGTCAAACCTCAAGCCGCCCCACGACATTGTCATCATGTCGCCGAAAGTCACATCAGGGAAATGCTGGATATTCATGTAATAAAACACCCAACGCATGATCATGTAAATGACCATCATCAGCATGACGTTTACTGACATTACAAAACCAGGCTGTCGGCCCAAGCGCTTCAATGATTGTTTCATTATTATCTGTTAGTGATTGTTTGAATAACAATGGAAGGCATGTTTTGCCCTTATTTTTCACTGCAAAGTTACAACAATTCTACTAATAATGTGGTTCCTCTTTATTTTTTTTGACGAAATAATGCATGTCTAGAATATTATTACTAAATTTGCATGATAAAAACATTAATATTGATAACTCCAATATGACTAACGAAAAATTTAAATTTCTTGCTGGTCCATGTGTCATTGAGAGTGAAGACAATGTCTTGTTTCTTGCCGAGGCTATCGGCAAGATTGCCGACAAGCACAATGTTGATTTCTTCTTTAAGGCCTCGTGGGATAAGGCTAACCGCACTAAGCCCACCAACTATCGTGGCCCTGGACTTGACGAGGGACTCAAAATATTGCAGAAGGTAAAAGACAACGTGGGAGTGAAGGTTGTCACCGACATTCACGAGCCCCACCAGGCTGCACCGGTTGCACAGGTGGCCGATATGTTGCAGATACCGGCATTCCTGTGCCGGCAGACCGACCTGCTGCATGCGGCAGCCATGACTGGCAAAACCGTCAACATAAAGAAAGCACAATTCTCCAGCCCCGAGGAGATGAGAAACGTGGTCGAGAAGATGGAGTATTTCGGCTGCAACGACTTCATGCTCTGTGAGAGAGGCAATTGCTTTGGCTACAACAACCTTGTCGTTGACATGACCGGCCTTGTGAGACTGGCACGACTGGGCCATCCCGTGATTTTTGACGCCACCCACAGCGTGCAGATCAGCGGCGGAGCTCTCAACAACGGAAACAGTGGCAAGAGCGAGTTTGTTCCCTATCTTGCTAAGGCGGCTGTGGCCACTGGCGTTCTCTCAGGACTCTTCATGGAAGTCCACAACGAGCCCGAAAAGGCCCTGTGCGACGGTTCCTGCATGCTGCAGCTCGACAAACTGGACAACCTCCTTGGACAAATAACCAAAATCAGGGAAATCACGTTAGAATAACGATACCTACATCCTTATGCTTATTCTCAAGAGAATTATACACTCAACCATCTGGGGCGGACCCAAGATCAGCAAACTCGCAGGCGTGGAAGGCGACAACATAGGCCACCTCTACTCGCTCTACTGCCGTGAAGGAATCTCCAACGAGATTCTCAACGGTGAATGGCAGGGTAGGTGTTTAAACGATGTGTTCCCGCTTTTCAAGGATGAGTTCGGGCTTGGGCAGTTTGAATACTTCCCGCTCACGCTGGCTCTGACCGAAGCCCACCAAAACCTGAGCATCCAGGTACACCCCAACGACAAGGCGGCAAGCGAGCTCGAGCACAAAGCCCGTGGCAAGCGCGAGTCGTGGTATTTCATCGATGCCCCCACGTCAGGAACAATCATCAACGGATGCACTTGCCGTGACTTGCCTCAAAAAAAGATGATGATTGAGCAGGAACGCTTCATGGAAATGGCCGATACCCTGCCTGTCGAGCAAGGTGACTACGTGTTTGTGGAACCCGGCACCTTGCATGCCATCACAGCCGGAAGCTTGGTCTTTGAAATCGAAGAAGGCAGTGACTTCACCTACCGGTTCTATGACTACGACCGAACCGACAGCCAGGGCAACAAGCGTGAACTGCACACTGCTAAGGCCGACGCTGCGCTCGACATCAACCAGAAATCGACGTCTAGAAAATATGAAGGCACGACCGAGATTAAGGAAAAGACTTACAGCACAAAACTGATAACAAACACTAAAATATATACCAACGAAAGCTCGGATATCGAATGTTTCACACTGGTAAGCGGTCACTTGGCCTGCGACGGCATTGACGTGCCGCAGGGTGCCACCGTGATGCTGTGGCCCGGTGAGACGCTTGACGCCAGTGATGTTGACTTGGCTTTCGTTTCAAAAATAATGAAGGATAGTTTATGATATACTCACCATCTTTAATGTGTGCTAATTTCGACAACATCAAGGCCGAAACGCTTGCCCTCGAAGATGCGGGCGCCAATCGCCTTCACCTTGATGTGATGGACGGAAGATATGTACCAAACTTCGCTATGGGCCTTGGAGACGTGAAGTCGGTGTGCCGCAACACATCACTTGTCACCGAGCTGCACTTGATGATTATGGAACCATGCCGATACATCAAAATGTTTGCCGACGCCGGTGTCGACATCATCTATTTCCATCCCGACAGCGACGGCGACCCCATGCGGGTGATCCAAAAGATCAGGAAAGAAGGGTGTACCCCCGGCATCGTGATCAATCCGGAGACCACCGTCGAAAGCCTTAAAGAATTTTACGAACACGTGGACAACATCTTGCTCATGGGAGTGAAACCCGGCAATGCCGGCCACATCTATCTCCCCCACGTCGAAGAGAAGATAGGCCAAATCATTGAACTCAAAAACAAGTACAACCTGGAGATAATAATGGACGGGGCGTGCACGGTCGAGAGAATGAAACGATGGGGCAAGCAAGGTGTCGACGGTTTCGTGCTGGGCACTTCGTCGCTCTTCGGACATCGAGGCACCTACAAGCAGATTATCCAGTCGATAAAGCAAGAATGTGGAGAATAATATGGATATCAAACTTCTAGTAATGGATGTCGACGGCACACTCACCGACGGGAAAATCAATATGGGCCCCAACGGTGAGGTTTTCAAGTCGTTTGACATAAAAGACGGGTATGGCATCAACGAGATGCTGCCCGCTCACGGCATTGTGCCTGCCATCATCACCGGGCGCACATCGCAAATCGTGGCCAACCGTGCTGCCGAGCTGCACATCACCGAGCTGCACCAGGGCAAACATGATAAACTCGACACGCTGCTGGCACTCATGAAAAAGTATGACTGCACGGGTGCTAATGTGGCCTACATAGGCGACGACATTCTCGACATCGTGTGCATGCAGCAATGCGGATTGGTGGGTTGCCCAGCCGACGCATGCAGCCAGGTGAAGGCCATCGCACACTATACTTGCCGCAGCAAGGGCGGCGAGGGTGCTGTGAGAGAATTCATTGAGCACATCATCGGCAACATGTGATCCCCCTGCACCATAACAGTTGAAATCAAAAACTTAGAACACTTATAGCATATGAAGAAACCAATTATCACCTGTGCTCTCATGGCACTGGCAAGTATCAGCGCCAGCGCGGTAACCCCCATGTGGACCCGCTATGCACAGATTTCGCCCGACGGCAAGACCATCGCCTTTGCCTACAAGGGCGATATCTACACCGTTCCTGCAACCGGTGGCAAGGCCCTGCAGCTCACCACCCAGGCAAGTTATGAAATGAACCCCGTGTGGTCGCCCGACAGCAAGTCAATCGCCTTTGCCAGCGACCGTAAGGGAAACTTTGACATCTTCGTGATGCCGGCCGACGGCGGTGCTCCCACACAGCTCACCTTCAACTCGGCCAGCGAGACCCCCTGGGCTTTCACCCCTGACGGCAAGTACATCTACTTCTCGGCAAGCATCCAGGACCCCGCGTCGAGCATCCTGTTCCCCTCGGGCCGCCTCACCGAGTTGTATAAAGTGCCAGTGGGCGGTGGCGTCACCACCCAGGTGATAGGCACCCCCGCCGAGGAAGTGTGCATGGACCCCAAGGGCAAGTTCTTCCTCTATCAGGACCAGAAGGGCATGGAAGATGCCCTGCGCAAGCACCACACCTCGTCGGTGACCCGCGACCTGTGGCGCTATGACTTTGCCACCGGCAAGCACACCAACCTCACCGCACATGCCGGCGAGGACCGCAGCCCCGTGCTCTCTCCCGACGGCAAGAGCATGTACTTCCTGAGCGAGCGCAACGGCGGCTCGTTCAACGTGTACCAGATGTCGCTCGACAACACCGCCAGCGTCAAGGCCCTCACCTCGTTCAAGAATAATCCCGTGCGTTTCCTCTCGGTAGCCCAGAACGGCACGCTGTGCTACACCTTTGACGGCGAGATTTACACCCAGGCCCAGGGCGGCAAGCCCAGCAAGGTGGCCATCGACCTGTTCCATGACGACAGCGACCAGGTGACACGCCTGAGCGCCACCAAGGGTGCTGCCAGCGGCGCTGTGTCGCCCGACGGCAAGCAGGTGGCATTCGTCTATCGTGGCGAGATCTTCGTGACATCGGTGGAATATCCCACCACCAAGGCCATCACCGCCACTCCCCAGGCCGAGGACGACCCCACGTGGGTTGACAACCGCACGCTCATCTACTCTAGCGAGCGCAACGGCAACTGGCAGCTCGTCAAGGCTACCATCGAGCGCAAGGAAGACCTCAACTTCCCCAACGCCACTACCATCAAGGAAGAAATCCTGTTGCCATCAACCACCGTTGAGCGCGCGCTGCCCAAGGCTAGCCCCGACGGCAAGAAGGTGGCGTTCATCGAGGACCGCACCAAGCTCAAGGTCCTGGACCTCAAGAGTAACAAGGTGACCACCGTGACCGACGGCAGCACCTGGTATGAGACCAACGGCGGCTTCAACTACAACTGGTCGCCCGACGGCAAGTGGTTCACCCTGGAGATGATAGGCAACCAGCGCGACCCCTACAGCGACGTGGGCATCGTGAGCGCCGAGGGCGGCAAGGTGACCAACATCACCTCGAGCGGTTACTTCAGTGAGAACCCCAAGTGGGTGCTCGAGGGTAACGCTATCCTCTTCACCAGCAACCGTTACGGCATGCGCAGCCACGCTTCGTGGGGCTCGCAGGACGACGTGCTGCTGTGCTTCGTCAACCAGGAGGCCTACGACAAGTACCGCCTGAGCAAGGAGGACTATGAGCTGCTCAAGGAACTCGAGAAGGAGCAGAAGAAGGAAGCCGACAAGAAGAAGGCCGACGAGGACAAGAAGAACGCCGACAAGAAGAAAACCGACGACAAGAAGGCCGACGAGAAAAAGGCTGAGGAGAAGAACGTTAACGTGGAACTCGACGGCATCGAGGACCGCGTGGTGCGCCTCACCCCCAACTCGAGCAGCATAGCGGGTGCCATGCTCACCAACGACGGCGAGAACCTCTACTACCTCTCTAAGTTTGAGGGCGGTTTCGACCTGTGGAAGCTCGATATGCGCAAGCACAGCACCAAGCTCATCAACAAGATGAACAGCGGCTCGGCTTCAATGCAGCTCAGCAAGGACGGCAAGGAGCTCTTTATCCTGGGCAGCACCATGAACAAGGTGACCATTGCCGGCGACAAGCTCACCCCCATCACTTACAGCGGCAGCTTCAAGATGGACCTCGCCGCCGAGCGCGAGTATATGTTTGAGCACGTTCACCGTCAGGTTGACAAGCGCTTCTACAACCTCAACTACCACGGCGTCAAGTGGGACGAGCTCACTGAGGTTTACCGCAAGTTCCTCCCCCACATCAACAATAACTATGACTTCGCCAACCTGCTGAGCGAATACCTGGGCGAACTCAACGTGTCGCACACCGGCGGCCGCTACTATCCCGCTGGCGGCGAGGCCACTGCATGCCTGGGTCTGCTCTTCGACCTTACCTACACCGGCAAGGGCCTCAAGGTTGACGAGGTGCTCGCCAAGGGTCCCTTCGCCAGGGCCTCGTCAAAGGTTAAGCCTGGAGTCATCGTCGAGAAAATCAACGGCACAGCCATCGAGGGCGAGAACGACTACTCGATCCTGCTCGCAGGCCTTGCCGGCAAGAAGACCCTCGTGTCGCTCTACAACCCCAAGGGCGGTGAGCGCTGGGACGAGGTGATCCTCCCCATCAGCAAGAGCACGCAGAACAACCTGCTCTATGACCGCTGGGTTAAGCACAACGCCCACGTTGTCGACAGCCTCTCGGGCGGTCGCCTGGGCTATGTCCACATCAAGAGCATGAACGACGAGAGCTACCGCGAGGTCTACAGCCAGGTGCTCGGCAAGTATAACAAGAAGGACGGTATCGTGATCGACGTGCGCTTCAACGGCGGTGGCCGTCTGCACGAGGACATCGAGGTGCTGTTCAGCGGCAAGAAGTACTTCACACAGGTGGTTCGCGGCCGCGAGGCTTGCGACATGCCCAGCCGCCGCTGGAACAAGCCCTC
>JAZQPG010000049.1:0-5860 GCA_045628365.1 Sodaliphilus sp.
GAGAAGTGGCTTGCACGACTGGGCGCACCCATCGCCCTTCTCACCTTTGTGCTGATTTATTGGGTTTGTTCTTTCGGTTTCATTGACGGCCTTGACACCGCAGGCCTGGCCGAGGCTGCCCAGAAGCGCCTTGACGAGATCGGTCCCGATGCCTTTATCAAGGCCAACTATGCCATGCTGGCAATATTTGCCGCCGGCATCATCCTGTGGCTCACCGAGGCCATCCCCAATTACCTCACATCGCTCCTCATCATCCTTGCCACAGTGGTGTTTGGAGTGACTGCACAGAAGACGGCCCTCAACCAGCTGGGCCATCCTGTGATGTGGCTGAATATCCTGTCATTTGTACTGGCAAGCATGCTGGTGAAGACCCGGTTTGCCAAGCGCATGGCCCTGGCCTTCGTCATCAAGTTCGGTAAGAGCGCCAAGGGTGTGCTGTGGAGTTTCCTCATCATCAACTTGATTCTCTCGGCATTCATCAGCGCAACGACAGTAAAGGCAACCATCCTGTTGCCCATCTTCATGGTTGTGTGTGCCATCTACGGCGCCTCTAATGGTGACCGCAACAACTTTGGCCGCAACCTCGTTATCCAGAATCTGTTTCAGGTAAACATCGGCGCGACATCGTTCCTTACCGGTGCCGGTGCCAACCTGCTCGCTATATCGCTCATCCTCGGCTTTTTCGAGGGTAGCAGCTTTGGCTATGTCGACTGGCTGGCAGCCATCACCCCCATGAGCCTCATCATCCTCATCGTGGGCGTCTTTGCCGGCATGTATATCTTCTTCCCCGTGAAGAAAGAAGAGCAAGTTCCGCAGATTGCCGGTGGTCTTGACCGCCTGCGCAAGGAGCTTGACGCCATGGGTAAGATGACCTTCGAGGAGTGGAAGTCAGTGGCCATCTTCATGCTCGTGCTCGTCCTGTGGACTACCAAGGGCACTTTCCACGATATCGACGAAACAATGGTAGCACTCATCGGTGCCATCCTTGCCCTGCTTCCCGGCGTGGGAGTAGTGAAGTGGAACGACGTGGACATTCCCTGGCATCTCATGCTCTTCTCGGCCGGTGCCTACACCCTGGGAAGCGGTCTCAACGCCACCGACCTTCCCAGCACCATGGTCAACGCCACTTTCAACTCAATGGGCATAGGTAACGACACGTCGTTCTGGACCCTGTATGTGATCTTCACCGGCATCATGATGTTCTCGGCTCTCATCTTCGAGTCCAAGACCATCCGTGCCATGGTGTTCATTCCCATTGCCCTGGGTGTGGAGAAGCGTTTCAACCTGCCCCCCATGTCTCTGTCGCTGCCCATGACAGCACTCATCAACCACGTGTACGTGCTGCCGTTCAACAGCAAGCCCGCCGCACTGCTCTACAACACCAACCACTACAGCATGACCGATGCATTCAAGTTCGGCATGTTCATGATGGTATTCTCGTGGCTCTTACTCCTGGTGTGGGGCGCTACAGTATACAACTGGATGGGCATCACCCCGGGTTTCTAAGAGATTAGAGATTAGAGATTAGAGATTAGAGACTATAGATTAGAGATTAGGGAGTTTCGAGATCTCCAATCGGTTAAACCTTTAAACTTTTAAACCTTTACAAAAATAAGATGATTGAGGTTAACACTAAGATCCACGACAAGCACTCGATCGAGTTCAAGACGAGTTTTGTCACACGCAGGAAGTTGAAGCACAATGATTTCTCGGCTTTCATGTGGTTCTTTGTGCCCTATAGCCTTGACATCAACAAGGAGACCTACCCCAAGGGGCAGTTCTACCAGGACATCAAGTCCAACATCAGGCTCATCACTCCCAAGTTCCTGCTGCGCGACATCGCCGCCGGCAGCGCCCAGCCGCTCAACCGCCTGAGCGAATCGTTCAGCGTGCTGGCGTCATCACCCACACGCACGGCCACCAGGGAGTATGAGTACCAGATCAAAATGTTTGCCGCCATCACCCACAGTGCCGCACGCGACGCCTGCAACTATATCATGAGCGGCAAGCACAACCCCGAGGAGAAGGCACGGCTGTGTGTCAACTACGTGAACGAGTACACCCACTTGCTGGGCGAGTACCGCAAACTGCGTGACATCATCAGCCAACCCACCATCACCGACGAGATGATGAGCTGCTACAGCTACGGCGACGAGTACCTCAGCAACATGATGAGATACTACTGCACGTCATTGCTGGCCAGCCTCAATCAGGACAATAACACCCATAGCATCAAGGCAGCCGAGTTGCTGCAGGCATGTATCAAGGACGAGACCCAGTATCGTGACGACCACGGATATGCCAACCTCAAGAAGGACGACCCTAAGGGAAACCGAGACGCGATGTTCCGCCACCGGGTGCTCAAGAAATACATCGACAGCGACCTCTTCCTCAACGTGCCCAAGAAAAAGGACGGCAAGTTCGTTGAACAGCTCTACCTGGGCATCGCTGCAGGCCTGGCTATGATGTTTGCCACGGTGGTGAGTTTCCATTTCCAGCAAAAGTTCGGCAACTTCACCCTACCCTTCTTTGTCGTGCTAGTCATCAGCTACATGATCAAGGACCGCATCAAGGAACTGTCGCGCTACTACTTTGCCCACCGCATCGGTAGCAAGTTCTTTGACAACAAGGCCGAGATACTCATCAAGGACGAGAAAATAGCAACCATCAAGGAAGGCATGGACTTCATCTCGCGCAGCAAACTGCCCGACGAGGTTAAACGCGTGCGCTACAGCCGCCGACTCATGGAAGCCGAGAACCGCGTGAGCGACGAGACCATCATGCTCTACCGCATGGCGGTGCACGTTGACCGCGAGAAGCTCAACGGCATGACCCCATACGAGACCGCAGGCATCAACGATATCATCCGCTTCAACGTGGACACCCTGCTCAAGAAGATGGACAACCCCAAGGTCACCCGCCAGGTGATGAACGACGACGGCACGGTGAGCGAGATACTGTGCGACAAACTTTACTATGTCAACATCGTGCTACAGCTCTCCTTTGACGGCAACACCACCCTGCAGCGTTACCGCGTGGCAGTGAACCGCGACGGCATCTCCTCGATCGACATGGTCACTTGAAAAATGCGAAGCCCGGGACGCAACATGCCCCTGTCACCCGGCAAAGACATTCGTTTTTTTTGTAGCAGTACAACTACTTGCTTCAAAAAAAAATGATTAACTTTGCATCGTAATAGACATTTTCTATTATTCACAGAAAAAAAATCTATGACCCTCCAACAACTCAAATATGTGATAGCGGTGAACAAGTGCCGCAACTTTGCCAAGGCAGCCGACATGTGCTCGGTAACCCAGCCCACACTCAGTGCCATGCTCATGAAACTGGAGAACGAACTGGGGGTGCGCATCTTTGAACGCACCAGCAAGAGCGTGGTACCAACCGCTGCCGGTGAGAAAATAATAACTCTGGCCGAGAAGACCATCGCCAGCGCAGCACGCATACACAACGTCATCGACGAGGAGAAAGGGACCGTATCGGGCGAGCTCAAGTTGTCCATAGGACCCACCATCGCGCCCTATATCCTGCCCGACTTCATCAGCAACTACACCGCACAGTGCCCACAAGTGCAGCTTTTGCTCAAGGACATGAAACTGTCCAGCATGCTCAATGCCCTGCTCGACGGCAGCATCGACGCTGGCATTGGCATTGCCGGCAGCAGCCGCAAGGGCATCAAGGAAACACCGCTCTACAACGAGCCCATCGAGGTTTACACGGTAATGCACAACGGCGAGCCCAGCCCCTTCCTGTGGGTAATGAAAGAAGCACTCAGTCTGCGCGAGAGCACCTACAGCCTTCACCACGAAGGGCACAAAAGGCAACACGTCTATGAGGCCACCAACATCGAACAACTCATCAGGATGGTCGACCGCATGGGAGGAACAACGATGATACCTCACATGCACCTGCGTTATCTCACCGCCGAGCAGCGACGCAACGTGGTTGCACAGCGCCCCGACGAGATGCCCCTCCGCAAGATTTCGCTCTACACCAAGGACACCTATGAGCGCAACGTCATGCTGCACAGCATCACCTCCGTGCTCAAGCGCATCCTGCCGGCAGCCATGCTCACTCCCGAGCTCAAGTCACTGTAGAGCCAGCATACACGGCAGTTGGCGCTACAGGTCCGTGGGCAATAGCGCCCGACAAGAACGTTGCATCGGTGTACACATAAAACGACACACGCACCTCTCCAGTTTTAACGCGAGGTGCGTGTGTCGTATATTATTAATTATTGTATTACTGCTGCTCGTCAACGCGGGGCTGAGGCTGGGGATGACGAGGACCATGGTTGCCCTGTCCGCCGTGGTTGCCACGCATATCACCGCCGTGGTTGCCATGGCCGGGACGGTTAAAGTTATTACCACCGTTATGCTTTGAAAGAACGGTCTGCACCTGGCGGGGGTTAAGGAACTTGCTGAACTTCTTGTAGTACTTCTCGCGAACGTCGATCACCGCACGCTCCATGGCAAACTGATCCTTTATTTCCTCGTCGACCTGGGCATCGGTCTTGCGCTCGGCGTCACGGCTGAAGCCACCGTGTTTCTTGCCGTACTTGCCTATGGTTTCAAACATCTCCTTGAGATAATCCTTATAGGTCTCTTTAAACTTTGCCGCGGTCTCGTCATCAAGTTTGAGTTCCTCGGCTATGCCCTGTGCCCGGCGCTCGGCCATCTGCTCGGGGTTAAACTGTCGGCGGCCCTGGTTGGCACCGTTGCTGTCGTTGTCCTGGGCGCTGGCATTGAAGCTGAACGCCATCATGATGCTAAGCACCACTGTAAATAAAGCTGATTTTTTCATAGTTGTATTGATTAAAATTACACAAAACAATATTTATGCAGCAGCGGGTAACGAGTCTCGCTGACTGCGTTCTGTTGATAAGACTCACTAAACCACTCAAAGTTAAGCAGCTTAACCGGGTTTTAATTTAAATTAACTAATTTGTAATAGTATTTTCATATGTTATCTTTCGCTTTTTCTAACAATTTTACATACCTTTGTAGAGCATCGGTATAATATTAACTAGCTATACAATAAACATTTAATATTATACAATTTAAACAACAACCTTCATTATTAACTAAAAAAACTAACCAAAAACTATGTCTAAGTACATTTTATCACTAGACCAAGGAACAACCAGCAGTCGTGCAATCGTTTTTGACCATGACGGTCAGATGTGTTCAGTTGCACAAAAGGAATTCACCCAGCACTTCCCCAAACCCGGCTGGGTAGAGCATGACCCCAAGGAGATTTGGTCATCTCAGGCATCGGTTATCGCCGAGGCTATCACCACCATGGGAATCAACGGCAAGGACCTTGCCGGTATCGGAATCACTAACCAGCGTGAGACAACAATCGTGTGGGACGCTGCTACTGGCGAACCCGTTTACAACGCTATCGTGTGGCAAGACCGCCGCACTGCCGAGTTCTGCGACTCGTTGAAGGAGCAGGGCCTCGTTGACAAGATCCGCGAGAAGACTGGTCTCATCATCGATGCTTACTTCAGCGGCACCAAGATCAAATGGATCCTTGACAACGTGGAGGGCGCTCGCGAGCGCGCCGAGAGAGGCGAACTGCGCTTTGGCAACGTTGACACATGGCTCATCTGGAACCTCACTCGCGGCGAGGTACACGCTACCGACGTGACCAACGCATCGCGCACAATGGTGTTCAACATCAAGGACCTCAAGTGGGACGAAGAACTCCTCGACTTGCTGGGTATTCCCGCAAGCATGATGCCCGAGGTTAAGGCTAGTAGCGAGATCTTCGGTCACACCAAGACCACTATTTTTGCTCACGAGGTACCCATCAGCGGTGTTGCCGGCGACCAGCAGGC
>JAZQPG010000050.1:0-7359 GCA_045628365.1 Sodaliphilus sp.
TTACCCTTCGCTAATGAAAATCTACACCAAATTGCATCGCAATTAAAGAACCGCCGTATGCCGAACGGCACGTACGGTGGTGTGAGAGGTCGGAAAACGAAAGTAGGAAGAAAACTACTTCGTTTTCCTCCTACTCGATTGGATTTTTCTAAGTTCTCTAGGCTGTCTAGGCTCTCTAGGTTATCTAGTTTTTATAGATTTTCTAGGGACTAGGGAGGGGATGGGCTAGAGGGGATTACTTCTTCTGTGCCTTTGCCCAGCTGTCCTTGAGGCCGATGGTCTTGTTGAAGACGATGTGCTCGGGAGTGCTGTCGAGGTCTACGCAGAAGTAGCCTATGCGCTGGAACTGGAACTTGTCCTCGGGCTTAGCGATCTGTGCCAGATAGGGCTCGATCTTGGCGTTGGTGATTACCTTGAGCGAGTCGGGGTTGAGCAGTTCGCGGAAGTCGCGCTCGGCCTCGGCGCTGGGGTTCTCAACGGCGAAGAGACGGTCATAGACGCGTACCTCGGCGTCAACAGCGTGCTCTACCGATACCCAGTGCAGCGTGCCCTTTACCTTGCGGTTGCCACCCTCGGTGCCGCTCAGCGTGTCGGGATCGTATGTACAATGGATCTCGGTGATGTTGCCCTCGGCGTCCTTTACACACTCGTCACACATCACGATGTAAGCACCCTTGAGGCGAACCTCCTTGCCGGGAGTCATGCGGAAGAACTTCTTGGGAGCGTCTTCCATGAAGTCCTCGCGCTCGATGTAAATCTCGCGGGTGAAGGGCATCTGGTGCTTGCCTTCTTCGGGCTTCTCGGGGTTGTTCTCCATCTCGAGCATCTCAACCTTGCCCTCGGGATAGTTGGTGATGACCACCTTGACGGGATCGAGGACAGCGCTCACGCGGTTGGCGTTCTTGTTGAGGTCCTCGCGGATGCTATGCTCGAGCAGGCTGATGTCGTTCAACGCCTCGAACTTGGTGTAACCGATGGCGTTGAGGAAGTTCTTGATAGACTGGGGAGTGAAACCGCGACGGCGCAGGCCGCAGATGGTTGGCATGCGGGGATCGTCCCAACCTGCCACGAGACCTTCCTTGACGAGCTGCAGGAGTTTGCGCTTGCTCATCACGGTGTAGGTGAGGTTGAGGCGGTTGAACTCGATCTGGCGGGGGCAGTATTCCTCCACCTTGTCGCCAGCGAGCAGCTTGACGAAGTACTCGTAGAGGGGACGGTGGGGTACGAACTCCAGTGTGCAGATGCTGTGGGTAACGCCCTCGAAGTAGTCGCTCTGGCCGTGTGCAAAGTCATACATGGGGTATACTTTCCACTTCTCGCCTGTGCGCCAGTGGGGAGTCTTGATGATGCGGTACATGATGGGGTCGCGGAAGTGCATGTTGCTCGATGCCATGTCAATCTTGGCGCGGAGCACGCGGCTACCCTCGTCAAACTCGCCGGCGTCCATCCTCCGGTACACGTCCAGGGTCTCCTCGACGCTGCGGTCGCGGTAGGGGCTGTGTGTACCGGGAGTGGTGGGGGTGCCCTTTTGCTTTGCGATCTCCTCGCTGGTCTGGTCATCGACATATGCCATGCCGCGCTTGATCAGGTCGATTGCAAAGTCATACAACTTCTCGAAGTAGTCGCTGGCGTAGTACAGACGGTCGCCCCAGTCATAACCCAGCCAGTGGATGTCGCGCTTGATAGACTCCACGTACTCGGTGTCCTCCTTCTGGGGGTTGGTGTCGTCAAAGCGCAGGTTGCAGGTGCCGCCCATCATCTCGGCAACGCCAAAGTCCATGCAGATGGCCTTGGCATGGCCAATGTGCAGGTAGCCGTTGGGCTCGGGTGGGAAACGCGTGTTGAGTCGTCCGCCGTTCTTACCTGCCGCCAGGTCGTCGGCAACCATTTGCTGTACAAAGTTCAGCTGTTTCTTCTCCTCCACGGGAGCATTGTTCTCAATTTCTGCCATATAGAAATATATATATGTGTTATAAGTTATCTATATAATATTCCGTTAGTTTCCTAACAAATTGCAAAGTTACAAATTTTTCAACTAATTTGAAACAATTATCTGAACTTTGTATTAAAAACCTAGGCGCAATAGTGGGAATGTATGTGGGGCGTAGAGAATAGCTAGCCGGGGTTGCAACGCTGATGTTGCAACCCCGGCTGGTGATGTTGACTGGACGTGTCCTGTTACTTGGCTTCTATGTTGTAGACGTAGGATAAATCGCTGTAGTCGACATATAGCTGACACTGGCCGTCGTCCTGCACGCGTATGCGCACCTCGCACCTCAGTCCGTCGGCATCGACACACTTGAGTGTCCATGTCTCGCCGTTGCCTGCATCCCTTTCAAATCCGTCACCGGCTTCGTAGATGTCAAACTCCTGCGGTTCGGCACTGTAGATGTTGATTTGGTCTTTGTCAATGTTAATAACCACGAGCACTGAGCAGTCCTCCCAGTCGCTCCAGTTGGACCAGCGGCCGTTGTCGTTAAGGGTGCGCATCGAGATTGCTGTACTCTTGTATTTGAACACGTCGGCATTAGCGGCAAAGGCGCAGCCGATAATCAGGGCAAAAATTAATAATATTTTCTTCATAGTTTTACTTTTTTTGCAAATATACATTATATTTTTTAAACAACCAATAGTTTTGCTAAGAAATATCAAGGCGGGTTCTATTAATTCTGAAAATCTAAATCTGCTGTCATCCGTGTGATTTCTGCGAGAGATACTTTCTATAGCTGGGTAGTCACTTCCAACTCTTGCCCGGCGGTGAGGGCGTGATAGGCGGTGGGGTGGGGCGAGGGGTAGAGGTGGAACTGGGTGGCCTCGCGGTCGCGGCCCCAGGTGTGCATGGGGATGAAATGGGCGGTGGGGATTGCCTCTAGATACAGTCTTGCGCCCAAGGCGAAGTCGCCGCCTATGTTGGGGATGACAGGGAACATGGCCAGGTCGACCCCGGGATTTCCGGATGACTCCGGATTTCCCGTTTTTTTTGTGATGGTGTTAACATAGCTGTCTATTGCGCGCAGGATGACGTTGAAGTCGCCCAGTGCCTTCTTCTTGCCTTGCTCTCCCTGCTCTTGCTCGAAGTGCCAGCAGTTGTAGTCTCCGGCGTGGAAGATGCGCCTGCCGCCGGCATCGACCATGAAGCAAACGCCCGCATCGGAAGAGTTGAAGGCATGCACGTGGATCGTGCCGTCGTCCCAGTCCTCGTCGTGGTGGATGAAGGTGAAGGGCAGGGTGGTGATGTCCATGCATCGTGCCAGCTTGCGGCGGCACTCGTTGGCGATGACATATCGTTCCACGGGGTACTGGCCGTGCCACTGGAAGATGTCGTGGTTGAGGTGGTCGCGATGGCTGTGGGACACGAACACGTAGACCTTGCGGGCACGCTGTATGATAGCCGGCAGCACGCCTTGCTCGTCGGTGTAGTAGTCAAAGACGAGCGTAACGTCGCCCGTCTCGACTGCAAATCCGCTATGCCCGATGCACGTTATCCTCATAGTTTCATCGTCAGAGAAATGCGCTGGCGCTCAACGTCGACCGATAGCACACGCACTCTCACGTGCTGGTTGACGCGCACCACCTTGGCAGGATTCTCCACGCGCTTGTGGGCGAGCTGTGACACGTGCACGAGGCCTTCCTTGTGGACGCCGATGTCGACAAAGGCACCAAACTGGGTCACGTTGGTGACAATGCCGTTGAGCTCCATGCCCTCGCGCAGGTCCTCGATCTTGTTGACGTTGTCGTCAAACTCGACTGTGCTCACCTGGGCGCGCGGGTCGCGGCCGGGTTTCTCGAGCTCGTGCATGATGTCGACGAGTGTGGGCATACCCACGTCGCCCTTGACATAGCGGCTAAGGTCTATCTTGTCGCGTTGCTCTTTATCCTTGATGAGCTGCTCTACCGAGCATCCGCAGTCGCGAGCCATCTGCTCTACCAGGGCATATCGCTCGGGGTGCACTGCCGAGTTGTCGAGCGGGTTATCGCTTTCGGGCACACGCAGGAAGCCTGCAGCCTGGGTGAAGGTCTTGGCGCCCAGCTTGGGCACCTTCAGTATGTCGCGGCGGGTCTTGAAGTCGCCGTTCTCGGCACGGTAGGTGACGATGTTCTGGGCCAGGGCGGGGCCTAGGCCGGCAACATAGGTGAGCAGCTCCTTGCTGGCGGTGTTGATGTTGACGCCCACATTGTTAACGCAGCTCTCCACGGTGTAGGTGAGGGCTTCCTTGAGACGGTTCTGGTCTATGTCGTGCTGGTACTGGCCCACGCCTATCGACTTGGGGTCGATCTTGACGAGCTCGGCCAGCGGGTCGATGAGTCGGCGGCCTATCGACACTGCTCCACGCACGGTGACGTCCTTGTCGGGGAACTCGTCGCGGGCAACCTTAGACGCCGAGTAGATCGAAGCTCCGTTCTCGCTCACCACGTGCACGTTGACGTGGCGGTTGGCATAGTTGATGCGCTTGAGGAAGCGCTCGGTCTCGCGGCTGGCGGTGCCGTTGCCCAGGGCTATGTCGTTGATATTATACTTGTTGACCAGGTCGAGCACGAGTGCTGTCGCGCCTTCCACGTCGTTGGCGGGCGCGGTGGGGTACATCACGTCGTGGTGCAGCAGGTTGCCCTGCTCGTCGAGCGCCACGACCTTGCATCCGGTGCGGAAACCCGGGTCAACGGCCAGCACGCGCTTGTGTCCCAGCGGTGGCGCGAACAGCAGCTGGCGCACGTTCATGGCAAACGTGTCGATGGCTTGCTCGTCGGCCTTGGCCTTGGCAGCAGCGGCATATTCGGTTTCGATCGACGGCTTGATGAGGCGCTTGAAGCTGTCCTCGGCAGCGTCTTCCACGAGTTGTGATGCCTCGCTGTGCCCCTTGACCACGATGCGCGAGATGTTGTCCATGGTGCGGTCGTCGTTGATGCCTATGCCCACCTTGAGGAACCCTTCCTTCTCGCCGCGGCGTATTGCCAGCAGCTGGTGAGACGAAACGCGCTTGAGCGGCTGCGAGAACTCATAGTAGTTCTCATAGTTGCGACCCTCGATTTCCTTGCCTTTGACATAGTGGGACGTGAGCATGGCGTCGTAGCGGAACGACCGGCGCACAGCGTTGCGCACCTTCTCGTTCTCGCTCACCCACTCGGCGATGATGTCCATGGCACCCTTGACGGCATCGTCGGGAGTCTTGACCTCGTCGCTGACAAACTTGGATGCACGCTGCCCGATGTCGTCGCCGTGCTGCGACATGATGATGCGTGCCAGGGGTTCCAGTCCGCGCTTGCGTGCAGCCTCAGCGCGAGTCTGGCGTTTGGGCTTGTAGGGCAGGTAGATGTCCTCGAGGGTTGTTGCGTCCCAGCAGTTGTTGATGCGGCTGGCCAGCTCGGGAGTGAGTTTGTCCTGTGCCTCGATGGTCTTGAGGATGGTTGCACGGCGCTTTTCCAGCTCCTTGTAATAGTTGAGGCGCATGTCGATCGACTGGATGGCCACGTCGTCGAGACCGCCGGTAGCTTCCTTGCGGTAGCGGCTAATGAAGGGAACGGTGCACCCGTCGTCGAGCAGGCTCACGGTGTTGTCCACCTGGTTCACCGGCAGATGCAGTTCCTGAGAAATTATAGTAGCGAGTTTTGACATATCTTTAATTAAATGAACTGTATTTGTGTAAATGCTTATTTCTTAACGAATTGTGACTTTTATTATCAATAAGTCATGTGATGGTGTTGTAAATATTGTTCTGCATGTAAAACCATGGAAAGGTTTCCTTTAATAATCGCTTTGCCATGATTAACAGAGCACTATAGAAGAACCTCCCAGTAACCACCTTTATCTCCTCCATGACGAGTAATGATATTGTTACTTTTCAAGCGATTGATGTGTTTCTGGATTGCACTGTGAGAAATTCCAAGTTTTTCAGCAAGCTCTTTTCTTGTAATACTTGGGTTTTCCTTTATGAGTTGTAGAATGATGTCTATAGTTTTTTCTTTTTTCTGACCACCTTTCTGACCACTTTTCTGACCACCTTGTTCGTTGTTATTGTCTCTATTTTCTATAAAGACAGATTCGATACCATCGACATTAAACTTGGGCAATGTAAGGATAAAGCTATCCCAAGGGGTAGAGAACGACGGATCCATACCTTTCACGTAGCCATCATGACCTTTGTAGGCAGATACAATCTTCTTGAAACCAGAACCGCGACGTTCCATATATTTCAGACGACTGAAGATGTCGGCAAGGACAGGATTTCGGCGACGGGATGCCATGTTCAATACATCCATGTCTTTGATAGAAGCACCATCCACGAGTCCTCCGGGTGAAACGATTTCAAGTCGGTCATCATACATGTCAATGTGAACTTCACTTCCAAGTTCTAGATAGTTGCGATGAATGAGGGCATTTACTAATCCCTCTTCTACTGCTCGTTCAGGGTATTCGGGATATTCTAGTCGATTGTCATGAGTTTTGCGCCAAGCCTTCTTGCTATTTCTTCTAACGAAATCAAGTCCAGCTTGAAGAAGAGTTACTAAACTACCGCTGTATTCTTCGTCGTCCAAAGCATCCATTACCCCATTGGCTTTATCCTTGCCATTCCATCTAGTACAGAACAACCGTGAATGACGCACTGGCGAATAGTCGGCAAGGAGGGCTCCAGCGTTAGTGAGCTGGCCTTTCTCGTTGATAATGCCGAAAGATTCATAGTCGCTCTCCTCAAACGAGCGGTTAGTACGTTTGAAATATGCGGCACGTAACACTGTGAAAGCCATATCTTCATATTTCCAGTTTGAAACAAGACTGTCGTATGACATATTTGTACCTTTCAAAACTAGTTCCTTGTGCTTAGACATGCTTGCGACTACACTTTCATTACCCACACGCACAAAGGCTTGCATCTGTCCATCTCCAATATAATAATATGGAGTCTGTGCTCCGGGCATTACGTTCAGTATGATAAACTCCTTGCCGTCAGATTGGGCAAAGGAAAGTTTAAAATCGGGTATAGGATCTAGATGTGTTTTTATTGTCTCACTAATCTTTTCGGCATCTCCTTTCGCATCGGCAAGTCCAACGAGGGAATCATCATTAGCGATTCCCCACACCAGCATACCCCCCAAGCCATTGGCAAAGGCGCTCACGCTCTTGCACCAGCTCTTTGGTTTCCTTACTTCCAGAGCTAGTTTTTTGTTATATTCTGTTGCCTCACCTATTAGTTGGCTCATATCAAGAAAATCCATTGTACAAATATCTCTTTATTTATCGGTCAAATATTTTGTTTGCCTCCATCAACCAGTTTTAAATGCAAGTTTTTTTTTCTACCGCTGATTCTGGTTATTTCTTGTGGTGGAGGGTGATGAGGGTTATTTCGGGGGGGACTCCGATGCGCA
>JAZQPG010000051.1:0-6640 GCA_045628365.1 Sodaliphilus sp.
AAGAAACCGGTGGGTGTTCCGCCCTCAAACTTGCGCTGCTCGAGCTCGGTCTTGACGGTGGGGTTGCGCTGCAGGCGCTGCACGCTCACGAGGTTCATGTAGTAGAAAGCCAGCTCGGTGAGCTCGGGTACGGCGCTCTGAACAAAGATGTTGCACTTCTCGGGGTCAAGGCCTGCCGAGAGGTAGTCGAGAGCCACCTCGATAACGTTTTGGCGTATCTTCTCGGGATTGTCGGCGTTGTCGGTCAGTGCCTGTGCGTCGGCAATCATGATGAATATCTTGTCAAATTCGCCAGAGTTCTGTAACTCAACGCGGCGGCGCAGCGAGCCCACGTAGTGTCCGATGTGGAGTTTTCCGGTTGGGCGGTCGCCAGTAAGAATGATTTTTTCCATATAATTGTTTCGTTATTTGTTTCCAAACTACAAAGGTACAATAATTTGACGAAAACTGAAACGAAAACTGTAACTTTTTCAGATGATGTTTAGATGTCCTTACGCTTTCAGTGCTTCCTTGAGGCGGGCGATGGCGTCCTGGGGAGTGTCGCACTGGGCAAGGAGGCGCACAAACTTGCTGCCGATGATAGCGCCGGCCGAGTATTGCTGGGCGGCGGTGATGGTGGCCTTGTTTGAGATGCCGAATCCCACCAGGGTGGGGTTGTTGAGCCGCATGTCCTGGATGCGCTTGAAGTAAGCAATCGTCTCGGGACCATAGCTGTCCTGCGCTCCGGTGGTGGCATCGGTCGACACCTCGTAGATGAATCCGTCGGTATTCTGGTCGATGAGGCGGATGCGCTCCTCGCTGGTCTCGGGGGTGATGAGCATAATGATTTTAATGTCATAGCGGTCGGCAATCTCCTTATACTCGGCCATGTACACGTCAAACGGCAGGTCGGGGATGATGGCACCGTCAATGCCACACTCGCTGCAGCTCTTGCAGAAGTTCTCAAAGCCATACTGGAATATCACGTTGAGGTAGCCCATGAGCACCAGCGGCATGGTGATGCCAGGGCGTATGCCTTTCAGCTGGTCGAACAGAGTGGCCAGCTTCATGCCGTTCTTGAGCGCAGTGGTGGCAGCGGTCTGTATCACTGGGCCGTCGGCCATGGGGTCGCTGAACGGGATGCCTATCTCGCAGATGTCGACCCCGGCGTCCTGGAGTGCCTGCAGTGTTGGCACCGTGCTGTCGAGATGAGGATACCCTGCACAAAAGTAGATGTCGAGCAAGCCCGACTGCTTGGTGTTGAATAATTGTGTTATTCGGTTCATGATTTTATATCCGTTATGTTGTTGTTATTGGTTTGACTTTGTTGATGAACTCCTGCAGACGTTCCACCAACTTGACTGCCGGTGCGGTCTCGAACTTGCTGTTGAGGTCTATGCCTACCATGAGCGGATGGTTAAGGCTGGCAATCTCGCTTGCGTTGTCAAGTCCTATGCCGCCGCTCAGCACGAATGGCGTCTTGCCCCCGTAGTTCTCGAGCAGGTTGTGGTTAAACGCCCTGCCGCTGCCCCCGGCGGTGTCGCAGTGGGTGTCAAAGAGCAGATAGTCGGCATGGCCGTCATAGCGGTGGATGTGGTCCCAGCACGTGTCCTCGCTGATGCCGAACGCCTTGATGATGGCGCAGCCTGTGGCTTGTCGCACGTGGTCGCAGGTCATCGGTGTCTCCTGTCCGTGAAGTTGTATCATGTCGAGCCCAAAGGTCCTGGCTCGTTCGGTGATGAAGTCAAGGCTTGCGTTGACAAACACTCCCACTCGCTTTGCGCGGCTGGGCATGTGGGCCGGTACACTGTCCACATAGCGCTTAGAGGGCGGGTAAAAGATGAAGCCCATCCACTGGACGGGAAGGCTGTCCACGCGACGTATGTTCTCGGGCTCGCGCATGCCACACACTTTCACTATCATTGTTCCAGCTGGTTGATGAATTGTTCCAGTGCAGCGGCGGGCAACTCCTGCTTCATGAAGCGTTCGCCCATGAGGAAACCGCGGTATCCCACGCTGCGCAGCATGTTCAGGTCGCCCACGGTCTTGAGCCCGCTCTCCGATATCTTCACATACTCGTCGGGAATGAACTGGGCCAGGCGCACCGACGTGTTGATGTCGGTCTTGAACACATGCAGGTCGCGGTTGTTGACTCCCACAACGGTAACTCCATCGCAGATGTATTCTAGTTCGCTCTCGTTGTGCACCTCGAGCAACACGTCCATGTCAAGATCCCTGGCACGGGCGGCCAGTGAGCGGCACTGCCGCTTGTCGAGGCATGCGGCAATGAGCAGGATCACGTCGGCGCCTATTTGTTTGGCTTCAAACACCTGGTACTCGTCAATGATGAAGTCCTTGCGCAGGATGGGGATATCGACCAGCGGACGCATCTCCTCAATGAACTCCTTGCAGCCGCCAAAGTAAGGCTCGTCGGTGAGGATTGACAGGGCGGTTGCTCCGACCGATACATATCCGGGCACCACGTCGCGGGGAGACAGGTCGGGTTTGATCCATCCCAGTGACGGCGATTTGCGCTTGAACTCGGCAATGATGCCCGTGGGAGAGTTGAGCAGAGCCTCGGGTAACGAGCGGTGGGGCATCAGGCCTTCAGACATGATGCGGTCTACGTAGCGCAGTGTGCCGGCTTTCACCTCTGTGTCAATGAGGTTTAGGTCGTGCCGCTTGCGCAGACATATTTCCTCGAGAATGGTTGCCATAAGTGTTGTTTAGCTGTTGATTTCCACAAACTTCTTGAAACATTCAAGAGCCTTGCCGCTCTCGATAGACTCGCGTGCAATGGCGACCGACTGGGCCATTGGCAGGTTCTTGTCCATGATGCTGATGCCACATGCCGCATTGGCAATGACCACGCTCTTCTGGGCCTCGGTTGCTGTGCCGTCGAGAACAGCGTCAAAAATCTTCATTGCGTCTTCTGCAGTGCTGCCGCCGTAGAGCTCGCCGGGAGCGACGTAGCTCAGCCCCATGTCAACGGGAGTGATTACTTTCTCGTAGTTGTTGGTGTAGATCTTGAAACCGCTGGTGAGTGAAATCTCGTCATATCCGTCATAGCTGTTCACCACGCCATAGTTGTCGCCTATGCGCTGGTGCACATTGTTATAGAGGCGCAGCTGGGTCTGGGTGGCAGTGCCGTGAAGGGAGTTCTTGGGCTGGCAGGGATTCACGAGCGGCCCCAGCAGGTTGAAGCACGTGGGGATGCCGAGGGCCTTGCGGGTAGGTCCCACATATTTCATGCCATGGGCAAACAGCGGGGCGTGGAAATAGCAGATGCCGGCTTCCTCGAGCGACTTCTTGAGCAGTCCGATGTCGTTAGTAAACTTGACACCGTGTCCTGTGAGCACGTTGCTGGCACCGCTCACCGACGTGCTGCTGCCGTTGCCGTGCTTGGTTACAAGGTATCCGGCTCCGGCAATGACAAATGCCGAGCACGTTGAGATGTTAAAGGTGTTCTTGCAGTCACCTCCGGTGCCCACGATGTCAAGCGAGTTGTATTCGCTCATGTCAACGTGCAAGCCCGTGTCGAGCAGTCCTTGGCGCAGTCCCATGATCTCGTCCACGGTGATGCCACGTGTCTGTATAGCCATCAGCAGGGCTGCGATTTGCTGCACGTTATATTTCTCTTCGGTTATTCCCAGCATGATGCTGTGGGTGTCTTGTTGCGATAGTGTCTCGCCTGCCATGAGGCGCAATAGATATTCTTTCATAGTTTGTGAATTTATAAGTATAACCAGTTTTTAATCATTTGTTGTCCCTCGGGGGTGAGAATCGACTCGGGGTGGAACTGTAGGCCGCAGATGTCCATGTCGTTGTGCCTCAGTGCCATGACCTGCCCCTCCTCGCTGCTTGCTGTCACGTGAAGGCAGTCGGGGAGGTTGTCGGTGTCGACCACCCACGAGTGGTAACGCCCCACCAGTTGTGTCGTTTCCATGCCGTTAAACAAAGGGTCGCCGGTGTCGACAATGACGGGCGACTGAATGCCGTGGTAAACCTGCGACAGGTTGGTGAGCGTGCCACCGAAGTATTGCCCTATGGCCTGATGGCCCAGGCAAACTCCCAGGATGGGTTTGATGCCCTTGTAGCGGTCTATGACTTGCAGTGTGAGTCCGGCTTCATCAGGTATGCCGGGTCCTGGCGACAGGATGATCTTGTCGGCATCCATGAGGTCATCCAGTTTGAACTTGTCGTTGCGCACAACGGTCACCTGGGCCCCCAGTTGCTTGACGAGATGTGCAAGGTTGTAGGTGAACGAGTCGTAGTTGTCTATGATGTAGATTTTCATTTTTCAGTCGTTATCTCGTTTATTATATTCCGTTGCTTGCCAGGTCTATTGCCTTGCGCAGGGCTCCCAGTTTGTGGTTCGCTTCCTGCAGTTCATATTCCTCGTTACTCTTGGCCACCACGCCGCTGCCGGCCTGGAACCAGAGTTCGCCGTTGCGGCTCACAAACGAGCGGATGATGATGGACTGGTTGAGCTGTCCGTCAAGGCCCATGAAGCCGATGCATCCGGCATAGGCACCTCGGCTGTGAGGCTCAAGTTCAGAGATGATTTTCATGGCTTCGACTTTGGGCGCACCCGACAGTGTTCCGGCGGGAAAAGTGTCCATGAAAGTCTTGAAGCCGTGGGCGTTGTCGTCGAGCGTACCCACCACGCGGCTCACCAGGTGGATGACGTGGCTGTAGAACTGCATCTCCTTGTACTTGGCCACATGCACCTCGTGGCAGTTGCGGCTCAGGTCGTTGCGCGCCAGGTCCACGAGCATCACGTGCTCGGCGTTCTCTTTGGGGTCCTGACGCAGGTACTCGGCGTTCTGACGGTCCTGGGCAATGTTGCCCGTGCGAGGCACCGTTCCGGCTATGGGGTCGATATAGGCCTCGCGTCCCTGCACGCAGCAGTGGGTCTCGGGAGAGCTGCCGAAGATGCGGAAGCCGCCAAAGTCGAAGTAGAACAGATAAGGCGACGGGTTGATGCTGCGCAGTGCGCGGTACAGGCACAGGTCATCGCCCTCATAGCGCTGTATGAACCTGCGGCTTGGCACGATCTGAAACACGTCACCGCGCAGGCAGTGCTTTATGCACCGGGCTATGGTGGCCTTGTACTGCTCGTCGGTGGTTGTGCTTGTACACTGGCTTGTTGCCTTGAAGTCATAGGCCGGGGGATTGGGACTGTTGAGTATGGCTTGGATTGTGCCCAGGTCATTACTGGTCTCGCCCTCGGGTACCACGTCCACCATCGTCAGGGTGTCATCGTAGTGGTTGAACACGATGAGGTTGCGGTAGAAGATGTAGCAGATGTCGGGCGCGTCGTTTTTCTCGGCAGTGACATCCTTGACCGGGATGTTCTCGAAGTAACGCACGGCGTCAAATGCCGTGTAGCCGTACAGGCCGCAATAACCGTCATCGTCGCCATTGATCTCAAAGAGGCTGTAGTATTGCTGAAAAGCCTTGTCAATGGTGTATTGCTCGCTCAGCATGTGCTCGTGTGAGGTTCCGTCGGGCAGGGTCATGGTCACCTTGCCGTGTCCCACACTGATGCTTGCAATGGGGTTGAAGCCGATGAACGAGCGGTGGTTGCTGCCATCGTGATAGTCTGAGCTCTCCATCAGGCAGCTTTGGGTATACTTGTCCCTTATTTTCATGTAGGTGTTGACGGGCGTGTACCTGTCGGCAAGTATGCGTCGGTATTGTGCATTGAATTTATACTGTGCCATAGTCGTTTCGTGGTGAGTGAGAATTGCCGTTACTCGGCATATTGCTTGTTGTTGAGGAAGTTGGCCATGTCTTTGTCTCCGCGTCCGCTCAGGGTGATCACTACGACATCGGTGGCCTTCAGCTTCATCTTGGGAAGCACGGCAAGGATGTGGGCCGACTCCATTGCGGGGATGATGCCTTCGAGCCGCGTGAGTTCATAGGCAGCGCGCACTGCCTCGTCGTCGTTGACTGAGTATACGGTAGCGCGTCCGCTCCGGGCCAGGTTGGCGTGTGCGGGCCCTATGCCGGGGTAGTCAAGTCCTGCCGAGATGGAGTAGGGCTCGATCACCTGCCCGTCGGGGGTTTGCAGCACTAGCGTCTTGCTGCCGTGCAGTATACCCACCGACCCGCTGTGTATGGTTGCCGCAGTCTTGTCGGTGTCCCATCCCATGCCGCCGGCCTCGGCTGCGACAAGTTTCACCCGCTCGTCATCGAGATAGTGGAAGAAAGTCCCTATCGCGTTAGACCCGCCGCCCACGCATGCCATCAGGTAGTCGGGATAGTCGCGTCCGGTTTTGGCGGGCAGCTGTTCCTTGATTTCCTCGCTGATGATGCTCTGCAGGCGTGCCACGATGTCGGGGTAGGGGTGAGGTCCCACTGCCGATCCCATGATGTAGAACGTGTCGGCGGGATGGCAGCACCAGTAGCGTATTGCCTCGTTGACGGCGTCCTTGAGCGTCATGTTGCCGCTGGTGACGCTCTGCACTTTAGTGCCAAGCATTTTCATGCGTTCAACATTGGGCATCTGGCGTTGTATGTCGGTCTCTCCCATGAACACTGTGCAAGGCATGTTCATGAGCGCGCACACAGTGGCAGTTGCAACCCCGTGCTGGCCGGCGCCGGTCTCGGCAATGATCTGGGTCTTGCCCATTTTCTTGGCAAGCAGTATCTGCCC
>JAZQPG010000052.1:0-11532 GCA_045628365.1 Sodaliphilus sp.
AAGGCACACGCGACAGCTGGATTTTTCCTACAACGCATCATTCGCCGCACTCAACGCGGCAAAGGTCATGATGAAGGAGAACGGCCAGCCGTATTCCATGGCCTCATTTAAGTCGCTGATGTTCAATTTATACTACACGAACAGAATTTTTGACGTGTCCCGTATCCGTCCGAACCAAACTTTAATTAGCAAGATTGTCAAAGAACTCTTTGGATGGCAGCGCAAAGCCGCCTAAGCCGATATATTAATTTTTAACGAACTATTGTTCATAACAAATTTAATTTAATAACAACAACGGTTATTATCTCAAGTCAACAACTTGTGTACCAGCAGGAACCTGCTTGGCATCATAGGTAAAAGTGCTGGCAGGCAAAGACTGTTTGGTCTTATAGTTAGAAATACTGATTGTCATCGTCGAGCCATCGTTCATCACGAAATACGCTTTGTTGAGCAGATTAGTGCCATTAGTGATGTACAGGTACAGTTTCTTGATGTCACTCTTACCCTTGGGCATGAGCATTATTGCATAACTGCCGGCAATCTGCCCTGCCGATTTCCACATGTTGAACTTGTTCTTAAATGCCTGGGCAGCTGCCAGGGGATTAGTCATGGCAAGTTCATCGGCAGTAGGTTTCGTGATATTAACTTCTCCTGTCGCTGTCGAGTAAGACCACTGGGTCTTTCCGTCATACCATGTCTTGACATCCTTAGAGAGGATACGGAACTTGGAACCACTGATCACGATGGTACCGCTCATGGACCCCTGCTTAGTCCTAACAGTGTAATTGGCCGAAGAGGTACCGGCGCCTTTCATTGCGGCAACCGCCTTGTCCAAAACTTGCTGAGGAGTCTGTGCGCTGACTGCAAGAGCAACAAACGCTACTATAATTGCTAATATCTGTTTCATAATTAATTATAATTTTAAATTATCAATATCCATGGGAGTAAGCAATACCTTGCGGGGCTTGCCACCTGATGCGGGACCTACGATACCAGCTGCCTCCATCTGGTCCATGATGCGTCCGGCACGGTTATAACCAATCTCATAACGACGCTGCAACGACGAGGTTGATGCTGTGTCACCCTGCACTATATAGCGCACTGCCTCTTCAAAGAGAGGATCACGGTCCTTGATGTTTGAAGCGTCGGCACTGCCACCGCCGCCACTGTCGGTATCACCCACATACTCTGGCAAGTAGAAAGGATGCTCGTGTTCAATGTTGCGGTCATTGTCTTCCTGCTCGCGAATGAAGTCACAGATGCGGACAATCTCGGGTGTATCCACAAACGGGCACTGCAGGCGGGTTGTCTCACCGTTTACCTGGAACAGCATGTCACCACGGCCAATGAGACGATGGGCGCCCTGTGCATCTAGGATGATGCGGCTGTCGGTTCCACTTGCAACGGCAAAGGCGATGCGGCCTGGGAAGTTTGCCTTGATTAGACCGGTGATAACCTGGGCCGACGGGCGCTGGGTTGCAATGATCATGTGGATACCCACGGCGCGCGCCTTCTGAGCAATGCGGATGATAGGAGTCTCCACTTCTTTTCCTGCAGTCATCATCATGTCGCTGAACTCGTCAATAATGCCAACTATATAAGGCATATAGGGGTATTTCTTATCGCCATTCTCATCACGGACGTCGCGCAACTCAGTACGCCACTTGTGGTTATAGTCCTCAACCGAGCGAACACGCACCTCTTCCAGTATCTCATAGCGGTTTTCCATCTCCTGCACGAGGCAGTTGAGGGTTTTCACCACCTTGTCGGTCTGGGTGATGATGGCACGTTCTTCATCCTCGGGCTTGGCAAAGAAATATTTTTCCAGATCAGCGTAGACGCTGAACTCAACACGCTTGGGGTCAACGAGCACAAACTTGAGCTCACTAGGTCCCTTCTTATATAACAACGAGGTAATGATTGTGTTCAACCCCACAGACTTACCTTTACCTGTAGCACCAGCTACCAGGAGGTGAGGCATCTTGGCAAGGTCAGCCACAAAGACCTCATTGGTCACCGTACATCCAAGGCACATGGGTAACTTAGCCTTTGATTCCTGGAACTTCTTGGATGCAAGCACCTGGCGCATAGGCACAACCTGGGGATCACGGTTAGGCACCTCAATGCCAATGGTACCTCGTCCAGGCATGGGAGCGATGATGCGTATTCCCAAAGCTGCCAGGCTCATCGCGATATCATCCTCGAGGCCCCTGATTTTTGAAATCTTGACTCCGTCTTCAGGAACAATTTCAAACAAGGTGACTGTGGGGCCCACGTGAACCTCGATTTTCTTTATCTGAATGCCATAGGTGCCAAGTGTCTCAGTAATACGTTGTTTGTTGGCTTCCTGTTCCTCTATATCAACGCTGTCACTGCGCATAGTGCGGTTTTCCAGCAGGTCAAGTGTCGGGAAACGGTAGTGAATATACTCACCGGTAGGGTCATTGGGGTTAGACACTGCTGCAGTTTCAATGCCAGCCATGGTAGCCGCCACAGCAGGTTGGCTCTCAACCACCTCAACAGGAGTTTCTTTCTTTTCTTTTTTCTTTGGCTTCTTTTTAGGTTTCAGTTGAAAAGGGAAACCGGGCTTCTCGCCGTCCTCCTTAGCGGCACGGGGGGGAGGAAGTTCACTATCTTCGGTCCTGTGACTATGGTCGTCAACCAGTTCCTCAAGAGACTGCTGGTTTCCCGATGCCTGGTCTTCATCAGCAGGTTTACCATTGAACAACGAGTGCTGCTTCATTTTACCAACGGTGCTCTTATAGATGCGCCTCAACGTATTATAGCACAACATGCACCACACAATAACCAAGAAAACGTCGATGGCATACATACCATACACTCCCACCAAACCAAGTAGCCACTTGTTAGAATAGTAACCGAAATCACCTCCAAGATGGAAAAATGACAGTTCAGTAAAATAAGTAACACCGCCAATCAGCATAGAGAAAGAAACGATGCTGAACAAGCTTATCAATGTAAATGAAAAGAAATGCGATTTCTTGCGCTGCAAGAAACGCAATGCCAGCACAAAGCTCCACAGCACGATAACGCATGCTGCAAGTCCCACACCATGATAGATAAGCAACTGAGACACCGAGGCTCCGATCGCTGCTCCGGCATTTGCAATATGCATGGGATCCTTGGCATTGTCTATAACGCCATAGTTATCAACACGGTTCTGATCAACAATACCGGCACCGTTAAAGAACGACACAAACGAGATGAGCAGGTATATTGTCACTATTGAGAACAATATGCCCACAGCAACCCTAGTGCGGGAACTGTTGAAAAACATAGACAAGCGTTGCCACAGGGTGAGTTTCTTGTCACCGCTGTCGGCCTGTGTGCCCTTGATGGTCTCCTTCTTGCCTGCGGCATGGGAGATGTTTGGATTAAAAGTTTCGTTGTTCATTATATTATTTAAGATTTAAATTATTCTATTGATTATATTGACTTTCCAATCACAGTACGGGTTTAATCCTTAAACCAGAAACTACGGCTGAAAATCACTATTACAGTAAACACTTCAAGACGACCAACAAGCATCTCAAGCGACAGTACCCACTTGGCCAAATCAGGTAGATTGGCAAACTTGTCAATACCGCCCGTGAGTTCTCCGTAACCAAAGCCTATGTTGCTTATTGCCGACAACGAGTTGAACAAAGCGTCAAAGGCAGGCATACCCAGCACCGTCAGCACCAATGCAACCCCGACAATCGTCACTACATATATTGCCAGGAAAGCAAAAACTTTGTCTACAACCGTGCGAGGCACTGCTTTTGAATTAAGATGCACCGACTTGACCGCATTGGGGTTGACAATCTTGTACATCTCGTTCTGTACACTCTTGAACAGCACAACGAAACGGTCTATCTTAGCACCACCCGAGGTCGACCCAGCCATGCCACCAAAGAACATGAGTATGAGCAACAGGAAAAAGATGAATTGTCCCGACTCCTCATAGTCAATAGTGGAAAAACCGGTGGACGTGATTGCCGAGATTGTATCAAATACCGAGTACAGGATACGGTCGGACGTGTTTTCACAAAATCCCATGTAAACCACACGGCCAAAAATGGCCAGTGCACCCAGTGCAACAATCGCCGTGTACCATCTCACCACTACATTATTAAACACCGCCTTGTAGTTGCCATTGAACAACAGCAAATACAACAAGGAGAAACTGATGCCACAGGTAAACATGAAGATGATAATCACAATGTCACTATAGTAATCATGCCAGTAGTGCAATCCGTCGTTCATTGTCGAGAATCCGCCTGTCGACACCGTGCTGAGTGAGTGGCACAGCGAGTCAAACCAGTTCATGGGACCAAAAAGCAACAGCACAAAGAGCGCAACCGTCATGCCTGCATACATGAGCCACAGGCGTTTAGCCGTTTGGCTAACACGGGGAGTGACACGCTCGTGGGTGATACCTGTCACCTCACTGCTGAACAGTGTCACACCGCCCTTATAGTTGAGCATAGGGAGAACGGCTAGTGTGAACAGGATGATACCCATTCCGCCTATCCACTGCGAGAGCGAACGCCAAAACACAATGCCGCGTGGCAAAGCTTCCACGTCACTGATTACCGATGCTCCGGTTGTGGTGAAACCCGACATCGTCTCAAAAAACGCATCGGTGACATTGGACACCGTTGTGGTGAACAACAACGGCAACATCCCAAAGAATGAGAACACAATCCAAACAACCGCAGTGAGCAATATGCCCTCACGCTTGTGCATTGCCGTGGAGCGGTTCTTGGATCGCAACCCAATACCCATCAACAAGCCGCACAGGAATGTGACAACAAAGGAGTTAAAGAAGGCCCAGGCAACGTGTGTCTCACCATAGTAGACCGACACCGCGGCAGGGAGCAACAAGAAGAAACTCTCAATGGTGAGCAGCCATCCAAGCACACGCAACACCATCAAGTAGTTGATGCTATATGTCGAAACTAAACGGCCCATCAATTAAATATTTTTTCAATCTTGTGAATGTCACCTGACAGGCAGAAGATCACCACATGGTCACCAGCCTGCAGGCGGGTGTTACCGGTAACCAGCATGCCTTCGCCATCACGAACCAGTCCCGCAATGGTCATGCTATTGCTCAGCTTCAGGTCCTTGACATCGGCACGGGTAACCTTTGAGCCCTCCTTCACCACCAGTTCGGCAACCTCGGCATCGGCAAGGGCAAGGCTCTTGGCGTTATCCACGTCACTGTCAAGCATGATTTGGAAAATACGGCTCGACGCAAGGAGTTTCTTATTGATGATGGTTCCAATGTTAAGCGCCTCGGCCTCATTGAAATATCTCAAATTCTCAACCTGAGCGATGGTTTTCTTGATGCCATGCTCCTTTGCCATCATGCAACCGAGGATATTGGCCTCAGAAGTCTCGGTAAGAGCGATAAACACGTCATAGTCGGCAATACCCTCTTCCTCGAGGAAGTCAGTGTCACGGGGATCTCCGTTGACAATCGATGCGCTCGGGAAGCTTGCGGCCAGTTCCTCACAACGTTCAACATTAGGTTCAAGAACCTTAAAGCGATAATTGGTAGAACACACCTGGAGCAGCTGCTCGGTAATCTCGCCACCACCCATCACCAATACCTTGTCCACGTCGATATCCTTTTTGCCACATATCTCCATCACCTCGTCCAGGTGCTCGTGGGTAGTGGCAACATATATGATGTCATTAGCCTCGATGCAATCGCTTCCCTGCGGGATGATGGTCTCGCGGTTACGCTTGATGGCCGAGATGTGCATTAAGTTTGAAATATTGCTAAGCCACTTGAGCTGGTTGCCCACCAACGTGCTGTTGCTGCGCACCTTGACACCAACCACAATCAGCTCGCCATCAAAGAGTTCAAACCAGTTGCGCACCCATGTGCGTCTCAGTGCACTGGCCATCTCATGAGCTGCTAAATACTCGGGGTAGATGAGATAGTCAATTCCCCGGGAGGTGAAGAACGAGCGGTTTGTCTTCAGCAGATAGTCTGAATTATCAATGCGGGCAACCGTTTTCTTGGCACCCGCGTTCTTTGCCAGTGAACAGGCCAAGATGTTGCGGGCCTCGAAAGGGGTAACGGCAATGAACAGGTCGGTGCGCGACACCCCCACCTCGTGCAAATCCTTAAACGAAGTGCCGCTACCGTGGTAGGTCATCAAGTTATAGTCTTCAAGAGCAACAAGTTTACGCTCATCATTATCCATGATGATGATATCTTGTTCCTCATCGCTGAGCATTTTTGCAAGATGCGTTCCTACTTCTCCTGCGCCAGCTATAACAATTTTCATAATTATCAGAATAATAAGTTGTTTATCATTTAGTCTACTTCACAAGTCCCTTGACAGCCTCATAGATCGAGTCACTGTCAATGCCACACAGGCCATGTTGCTGTGCAACCGTGCCCTGGTCTATAAACATGTCTTTGATGCCAAGCATTGTCACAGGGCACTTAGCCCCCAAGCGGGTAACCACTTCGCTCACGGCGCTTCCCAAGCCACCTTTCACTGTACCGTCTTCAACGGTGACTATGTGGTCATGATGCTCAACCATGTCGGCTACAAGTTCCTCGTCGAGAGGTTTAAGGTAAATCATGTCACAGTGGGTAACCTTGTGTCCCTCGCCTTCCAGGCGGTCAAGGGCCTGGATGACATTATTGCCAATGTGTCCCAGGCTGAGCACTGCAACCTTAGAACCGTGACGCAGCACACGTCCACGTCCTGCTGGCAATTCCTTGAGGTCGTTTTTCCAGTCAACAAGCACGCCGTTGCCTCGTGGATATCTAATTGCAAACGGTCCTTTTCCTTCGAGCTGAGATGTATACATCAGACAACGCAGGTCGTGCTCATTGATAGGAGCGGTAACCGTCATTCCGGGAATGCAACGCAGATAGGCCAGGTCAAACAGGCCATGATGGGTAACACCATCCTCGCCCACAAGACCACCACGGTCGATGCAGAAGGTAACCGGCAAACCGGCAATGGCCACGTCATGGATTATCTCGTCATATCCGCGCTGAAGGAAAGAACTGTAAATGGCCACAAAGGGATGCATGCCTTCCTTGGCCAGACCGCCGGCAAACGTTACTGCGTGTCCCTCGCTGATACCCACGTCAAAGGTGCGCTGCGGGTACACCTCGCCTAGCATCGACATTGAAGTGCCACCAGGCATGGCAGCCGTGATTCCCACAATCTTTTCGTTGACCTCGGCAAGCTCAACCAGCGTTTTTCCGAATACTTCCTGATACTTGAGCGGCTTGCCGTTGGTATCACCCTTGATTCGTTCGCCGGTTTCCTCGTCAAAGCGTCCAGGAGCATGCCACGTGGTGGGGTCTTGTACCGCCGGGTCATATCCCTTGCCTTTCACCGTGTGAAGATGTATAAGTTTAGGGCCTTTCATGTCCTTGACATCGTTAAACGTCTTAACCAGCTTCACCACGTCATGACCGTCAAAGGGGCCGAAGTAGCGTATGTTGAGTCCTTCAAAGATATTCTGCTGTCCGGTGAGCAGCGACTTCATCGCGTTGTTAAACCTAAGCACAATTCCCTTGCCACTGTCACCTATCACACCATGCTTACGCATGAACTGATAGGTCTTGTAACGCAGGTTGTTATATCGCTTGGATGTGGACATGTTGGTTATATAATGGCTCAACGCTCCAACCGGACGGTCAATCGACATGTCGTTGTCATTGAGAACAATCAGGAGGTTGTTATCCTGGGCTGCGGCATTATTGAGTCCTTCAAACGCCAAGCCACCGCTGATTGAAGCATCACCTATCACGGCAACAACCTTACGCTCCTCCTCGCCCTTCAGTCGGCTAGCGATAGACATACCCAATGCCGCCGAGATAGAGTTAGAGGCATGCCCCGCCATGAAGGTGTCATACTCACTTTCGCTGGGATTGGGGAAACCGCTAAGTCCACCCATCATGCGGTTCTTGCTGAACAAGTCACGTCGACCGGTGAGAATCTTATGGGCATATGCCTGATGGCCAACGTCCCACACGATGCGGTCATCAGGGGTATCAAGTACATAATGTAGTGCCGCAACAATCTCCACAGCACCCATGCTCGACGCAAAGTGGCCGGGATTGACCGAGAGCTCATGTATCATGAAACGGCGCAACTCGTCGCACACCTGAGGCAACTTCTCAACCGGCAGTTTCTTGAGGTCGGCCGGCGAATTTATGCCCGCTAGAAGCGGAAAGTTTTGCTCTGTATATTCTTGTTTAGTCATTCCGTTTTTCCAATCTTACTATAAGAATGCAAATTTACTAATTTTTTCGCAACCCATCGTCCTATCGGCAAAGAAAAGTGAGCGTCCCCGTGCAGTTTTTATGCAGTTTTCCCGGTATGAAGACAATCAAAAGACTTAAAAGCACCGACAGCGATGTTATTTGATAAGTTTTTATTACCTTTGCAAAGCAAAATAAACAAGATATGATCAAAGAATTCTTTATTGTGGGAGCAGGAAGTTTCATAGGAGGTGGGCTTCGATATACCGTGGGGCGACTATTCTCCATGTGGTTTACCGCATTGGCTTTCCCCGCAGGCACATTCGTCGTGAACATCGTGGGATGCCTGTTGATTGGCTTCTTGTCAGGACTGCAATGGAACCAGGGGTTCATGAACGACCACAGCAGGTTACTGCTGGTGACAGGATTTTGCGGTGGTTTCACAACGTTCTCCACGTTCATGAACGAGAACTCGTCACTTATCAAGGACGGGAATTTCACCACGATGGCAGTGTACACACTCGCAAGCCTGGCGGTCGGTTTCCTGTGTGTGATATTAGGCAATTACATCTCTAAACAAATATACGGATCATGATAGACGATATTGTAAAATTCAACGACAATTTTGTTAGTAATGAGGAATACAAGAAATTCATTACCGACAAGTACCCCGACAAGAAACTGGCCGTGCTCTCATGCATGGACACCCGACTCACCGAGTTGCTCCCCGCAGCACTGGGACTGCGCAACGGCGACGCCAAGATTATCAAGAATGCCGGCGGACTCGTCATCTCGGCGTTTGACTCGGCGATGCGCTCGCTGCTGGTTGCCGTTTACGAACTCGGAGTGATGGAAATCATGGTTGTGGCGCATACCACATGCGGAGCTTGCCACATGAGTTTCAAGGACTTTGAGAAGCACATCCTTGACCGCGGCATCTCCCAGAGCACCCTCGATACCATCAAGGAGTGCGGCATCGACCTCGACCACTGGCTCGAGGGATTTCACGACACCGAGGACAGCGTCAAGAAAACAGTGGAAACGATACGCAATCACCCGTTGATGCCAGCCGACGTCGCCGTGAGAGGATTTATAATCGATAGCGTGACCGGTAAACTAAACGAGGTGGCTTAACGCCACCTCGCAAATATGAAGTTATTGTAGATTTTACCGAATCATAATCACATCTTCTCGGCAAGACCTGTGATAAGAGACGGGATATCGATCGACTGGGGGCAAATACCGCTGCATGCTCCACACTGGATGCACTGCCCGGGTTTGCCCTCTGATGTCACCTCTGGCGCAAAACGCTTGATAATCCACTCACCCTCAAGGCGGTAACGGTTATACAACGCCAGCCATGCGGGAATGTTAATGTTTGCCGGGCAGCCGTCCACGCAGTAGCGGCACGAGGTACATGGAACAAGCACCTGTCCCTCGAACATGCGGGTTGCCTTGAAAAGCGTCTCCCTGTCCTGATCGGTGAACGGAGCATCATCGCCAAACGTGGTCAGGTTATCGTTAATCTGATCCATGGAGCTCATGCCACTCAGTATCACTTGCACCTGAGGCAAGCTGCGCACAAAGCGGAATGCCCACGACGCAATGCTCCACTCGGGATGGGCCTCGCGCAGCAGCGTGTCGGCCTCGGGTGTAAGTCCCGCCAGGCGACCGCCTCTCACGGGCTCCATTACCACAACAGGAATACCGCGTTTCTCGAGTATCTTGTACTCCTCGGCGGCAGTCTTGAACAACCAGTCAAAGTAATTTAGCTGAATCTGGGCAAAATCCCACTGATAATAATCGGCAAACTTGGCCAGGTACTCAGTCGACGCATGGGCCGAAAAACCAAGATAGCGTATGCGGCCCAACTTCTTTTGCTCGATGAAATAGTCCACAGCGCCCTCGTCAATATAACGGGGACCATTGGCATCACCAACCCCATGGAGGAGATAGAAATCAACATAGTCGGTTTGCAACTGCTTGAGCTGTTCCTCAAACATCGTCTTGTGGTCAAGCTGGAAGCCGTTATGGAACTTTGTAGCCAGGTAGAAGCTATTGCGAGGGAACTTCTTCAAGGCTTCACCCAGGAACTTCTGGCTCTCACAAGAATGGTACATCCATGCCGTGTCAAAGTAATTGACACCGCCCTCAATGGCACGGTCAATAATGGCGGTGGCAGCCTCCACATCGATGTGACCGTCACGCTCGGGCAAGCGCATGTTACCCATACCCAGGCGTGAAATACTCAAGTCCTTGAATTTCTTGTACTCCATCTCTACTGGATATTATTTCTTCAACACATATTTCAAAACGGCATATCCGCCAAGGATCTGCAACGCGATACCCGGATAACCCAGCCAGATATCCTGCAAAGCGGCACTGAGCGAGCCGGTCATGCCCCACTCCACCAAGCCACCGAGGAACTGATAAGAAACCACTGCAAGGGTAACAGTAAGTAACGATACCTTGGCAAACTTGTTAGCAACAAATGATGCAGCAACAGCAAGCAACGACGACTTAACCAGTATGATGGGAAGCACACCGGCTCCTGGCATCCCGAACAACACATGGTTGACAACAGGAGACAGCAATGCTGTCATCAGGCCCACCTTCCAACCATACTTATAAGCAGCAATGAGCGTGAAAAAGTAGATGGGAAGCATGATGAGGCCACCCTGGGGATAAAGATGGCACAACTGGGGTAACACGATGTTGCCCACAATGAACAATGCGGCAACGAGATAAGACTTAGACTGGGTGAGGCCCAGGCTGTAAAGGGTAGTTGTTCTAGTATTCATAGATATCTATTTATATTCTTTAATGTGGTGGAATCTAACATTAATGTAGAAAACACTCAAAAAAACGATCTAAAAAAGTGATAAACTCATATAATAATTAATAAGACACGCCTTATATGATTCCGGCCCCTTCAAGGAACAATTTGATACGGGCCACAGCCTCGTCAGGGTCAACGGTGCCGAGAGTCGCCTTCTCAACGGGACACATCCCCGTACCTGCACGGTTAACAATATAGTCAACTTCGCGTTCACATGAATGCTCAATGCCGGCACCAGCCAGCACCTCTCTAGCACCATTACTCATCACAAAAGCAAACACATGCCCAATGCCACCCTTTACGAGCAACAACGCAGCGCCACGGCCTATAACTCGGTCAGCTATACAGCCTCCGGCAATAGCACCGGGATGTTCAGTCACTAGCCTGAACAGGTCCACGACTCCACCATGGACGAAGCGATGGAGAGACCCATCGGCCGAGC
>JAZQPG010000053.1:0-8434 GCA_045628365.1 Sodaliphilus sp.
TGTTCGTCAGACATAATCAGTCGTTATTCGTACTACAGACGACGCTGTACGTTGATTACCATTTGTTCTTTCCAAGCCTTGAAATCACCAGCAATGATGTGTTTGCGTGCTTCGCCCACGAGCCACAGGTAGAAGGCAAGGTTATGGATGCTGGCAATCTGCATCGCCAGTATCTCACTTGCAACGAAAAGGTGTCTCACGTAGGCTTTTGTGTAAATGTGGTCAACGATCGACGCTCCATCCTCCTGGAGAGGGGTGAAGTCATCGGCCCACTTCTTGTTGCGCATGTTCATGATGCCGTGCTGGGTGAAGAGCATGCCGTTGCGACCGTTGCGGGTGGGCATGACGCAGTCCATCATGTCGACGCCACGGTCAATGGCTTCGAGGATGTTGGCAGGCGTGCCCACGCCCATCAGGTAGCGGGGACGATCCTGGGGCAGGATGTCGTTCACGACCTCAATCATGTCATACATTTGCTCGGTGGGTTCACCCACAGCAAGTCCGCCGATGGCATTTCCTTCGGCGCCAAGGTCGGCAACATGCTTCGCTGCATCCTGTCGCAGGTCTTTGTAGACACATCCCTGTACAATGGGGAAGAACGCCTGGCTGTGGCCATACTTGGGCTCGGTTTCCTGGAAGTGCTTCCATCCGCGTTCCAGCCAGCCCTGTGTGAGCTTGAGCGAGTTCTTGGCATAGCGGTAGTCGCTTGTTCCGGGAGGACACTCGTCGAGTGCCATCATGATGTCGCTTCCGATAGAGCGCTGTATATCCACAACTTTCTCGGGGGTGAACAAGTGTTTGGAACCGTCAATGTGGCTACGAAATGTAACGCCTTCTTCCTTGAGCTTGCGGTTAGCACTCAGCGAGAATACCTGGAAGCCGCCGCTATCGGTGAGGATGGGTCGGTCCCAGCCGTTGAACTTATGGAGTCCGCCGGCACGTTCAATGATGTCCATACCGGGACGCAGGTACAGGTGATAAGTGTTGCCCAGGATAATCTGCGCCTTGATGTCGTCGCGCAGTTCGGGCATGTGCACAGCCTTGACCGCACCCACGGTGCCCACGGGCATGAAGATAGGAGTTTCTATCTGTCCGTGATCGGTTGTTATGAGTCCGGCGCGGGCGTTAGTGCCGCTGGCTGTTGATTTTATTTCAAAGTTCATTCAGTGTTTTACTCGATTATGTTGCTAATGAAATGCAAAGTTACTGCAAATTGCGGGTATGGCAAAATCTATTACCGGTTTTTTGCTTCTTCAATGAGTTTGAAGCAGCGATTCATGAACTCGTCACGGGGCAAATCGTGGTCTAGCCAGTTGATGGGGAATCCTCGGCGCTCCATGCCACGGAACCAGGTCATCTGCCTCTTGGCAAACTGATGGATGGCAATCTCGAGCAGATTCTTCATTTCCTCGAGTGACAACTCCCCTATCACGTGCTTGGTCACGAACTTATATTCCAAACCATAGTAGATGAGATCCTCGGGGTCTACCCCACTGTCAATTAATCGTTTTACCTCGTCGATCATGCCTGCGTCGATGCGGGCCTGCAGTCGCGACGAGATGCGTTGCCGGCGTGCCTCGCGGTCAATGCCTACGCCTATCACCACTGCGTTTTCAATGGGATGAGGCTCGGTCATCACCTTGAGCGACGGATTGTCATGATAGTAGGTCGCTATCTCGATGGCACGGATGGCGCGCTTGCACGTGTCGATGTCGCTGTTGTTGCGCAGGGTCTTGTACCGCTTGAGTATCTCGGTGAGTTCTTCCAGCGATTTGCCCTCAAGTTCGGCTCTCAAAGTATCGTTCTGCGGAACGGGCGGCAGGGCAATGCCCTTGAGCACGCTCTCCACATATAGTCCCGTGCCGCCGCACAGTATCACTTTCTTGCCACGAGACACGATGTCGTCATGGGCGAGTTTGTAGTCGCGCAGGTACTCGAAGAGGTTATACTTATAGCCTGCATCGCAGATGTCGATGAGATGGTAAGGCACGTCGCCATATTCCTCAAGATCCTTGCCTGTGCCTAGGTCCATGCCGCGGTACAACTGGCGTGAATCGGCACTGATGATTTCGGCGTCAATGGCACGGGCAAGCTCCACGGCGCGCGCTGTTTTGCCGCTCGCCGTGGGCCCTGTGATTACTATGAGAGGATACTCTTCCATTATTTCTTGAGAGTGCGGTTGAAGTAGTTGAGCACTCGCTGGTAAAGCGGAGTGCGAACTCCACATCCGTTAATCGAATGGTTCATGTTGGGGTAAACCATCATGTCAAACTGGTTGCCGTTGCCATGGAGCTTGGCAATATACTGCATCGAGTTGATGATGTGTACGTTATCATCGGCGCTACCAAACATGATGAGCAGGTCACCCTTGAGGTTATCGACCAGTTTGAGAGGCGCACCGGCGTCATATCCCTCGGGATTCTCCTGCGGGGTGCGCATGAAACGCTCGGCGTAGATGGTGTCATAAAAACGCCACGATGTAACGGGAGCAATAGACACGCCCGCAGCAAAGCAACTGTTCTTCTGGGACATTGCCATGAGTGTCTCATATCCTCCGAAGCTCCACCCCCATATTCCGATGTGCTTGCCGTCGACGTAGGGCTGAGATGCCATGTAGCGGGCAGCGGCTATCTGGTCGATGGTCTCATATTTACCCAGGTTAAGGTAAATGAGCGATTCGAAGTCCTTGCCGCGTCCACCTGTTCCGCGTCCGTCAACACAGCATATCACATAGCCGTTCATGGCGAACCATGTTTCCCAATCCATCTTCCACTTGTTGAGGACCTGCTGAGAACCGGGACCGCTATATTGCGACATGATCACGGGGTATTTCTTGTTAGGGTCAAAGTCCATGGGCTTGATAGTGTAGCCGTTGAGTTCGTAGCCGTCGCTGTTGAAGGTGAAGAATTCGCGCTGGGGTACACGATCCTTAGCATACTTCAAAGCGTAGTCTCCGTTGAGCTGGAGGTCACGCACGCGCTTGCCGTTGGACTTGCACACACGATATTGTGTTGGGGTCTTTGCATCGCTGTACACCTCTATATAATAGGTGTAGTCACTATTAAAGCGTGCCGAGGTGGTTCCCTGCTTTTTACCCAGAATGGTTTCCTTGCCATTGTCGTCAACACATGCCACCACGCGGTTAAGCGGACCTGCCGTGCGCTGGTAGTAGTGTAGCTTGCGGTTGGTGTCGTAGCCGTAGTAGTCGGTAACAGCCTCGTTGCCCTGTGTGAGTTGCTTAACGAACTTTCCGTCGAGTGTGTACTGGTAAAGGTGGGCCCATCCACTGCGGTCACTAGGTATGACAAAAGCGTTGTCAGTATAGGTTACGCTATTTGCCAACTCGCTGTCAACCCACGACTTTGAGGTGTCGTGATACACGTCTGTGGCATTCCCTGTGGCAGGGTTGACACTATAGATGTGCATGTCGTTCTGGGTACGGTTGAGCAGGGTTACCATCAAGGCGTCTTTACGGCCGCTGAAGTCTATGTGAGGGATGTAGTCCTCGTCGCCCTTGGGTAGATTCATCTGCTTGAGTTCCTTACTGTCAACGTTATAGCACCACACTGTGACCACCGAGTTCTTCTCGCCGGCAACGGGGTACTTGTAGTCGAAACTACCGGGATACAAGGCACGGGAAGTGTCGGGAGAGCAGTCGCCCTCATACATGGTCATCGAGTACATGGGAACTTCGCTCTCGTCCCAGCGGATGAAAGCAAGCGTCTTGCCATCGGGCGACCAGCATAGTGAATTTAGGATGCCAAATTCTTCCTGATATACCCAGTCGGGCACACCGTTGATGACCTGATTCTTCTTACCATCGGTGGTCACCTGGACTGTTCCGGCATCGTTTAATCCTTGGCTATCATTTTGATACACCAGTCGCTTGATATAAATGTTGTTGCCTTTGACATAGGCTATGCTACTGCCATCTGGACTCATTGTCGCTATCTCCTCGCCACCGTCGTTGGAAATCTTAACGGTTTGGCCCGAGACAACGTCGGCCATGTAGTAGTCGGCGCTAAACGAGTGGCGGTAGATGGGTTCGCTTGCAGTCCATAGCAGGATGCGTGAACCTGACTTGCTCATGGTGAATCCATCCCATGAAATGCCCGAGATACCCTTGACATCTTCCGACGTGTAGATAGTAGACTCTTCCTCGCTATTCTTGTAGCTGTAACGCACAATCTTGTTGCCACCCACGAGGCGCAGGTAGTACTCGCCACTGACGGGTGAAGCGCTCATGGCACCGATGCCGTAGGGTACCGATGCTCCGGTGACGAAGTCTTGGATAGTGAATGGCTCAGGTGCAGTGTCCTGGGCATGGGCAATTGCACCCAGTGCCAGGACACATGCAGTCACTGCGAATTTTTTCATATTTTCTTTAGAATATCAGTGATAATATTGCTGAAATCGGCAATGTTTAGGTCTTTTTTAGACAGGTCGCCCTTAAATTCCATGATGTTGATCTGGGCATTATTGTCATTGATGATAATGATGTCACTGTAATGTCCTTCGGCTGACGGCAGACCATAAACCGAGAATCCCTGCTGATTGTTCTGTTTTGACATGAACATCAGTTCATAAGTGTTGCCTTTGTGGAACTGGTTAAGCAGTTTGCGGGCTTTGCTCTTGGCCGAAGACTCTGAGATCTTCATTATATCCACTGTCTTTACATCGTTAAGAATGGGAATTTGCTTTGTGATAACGTTCACAAAGGGGATAGCATTGAGCGCAGAGATGGGAGTGCGGGATGCCTCAATGTTGTCAATCTGGCGTATCTTGTCCATGACGGCGGTCTGGGGCACGCTGCACGAGGCGCATGCCACTGCCATGACGACAAGTGATAATAATACTTTCTTCATAGTTGAATGTGTTTTAATTGGTTATAATTATTTATTACATTATGCCGCGCTCGCGCAGTTTTTTCTGCCAGTTCCAAGCGCTGAGCATCGTGTCTTCAATAGTCTCCTGAGCTTTCCAACCCAGTACTTCGTTGGCACGTTTGGGGTCGGCCCAAATCTTCTCGATGTCACCTGCACGGCGGCCAACAATCTTGTGGGGAACCTTAACGCCCGTAGCACGCTCAAAGGCGTCGATGAGCTGGAGCACTGAAAGACCGTCACCGGTACCGATGTTGAAAACCTCAAGTGCTTCTTCACTCTTGTCCTCGAGCATACGGTCGAGAGCTGCCACGTGAGCCTTGGCCAAGTCCACAACATTGATGAAGTCGCGGATGCAAGAACCGTCGGGGGTGTCATAGTCATTGCCAAAGACACTCAGCAGCGGACGGATGCCCATAGCTGTCTGTGTGAGGTAAGGCACGAGGTTCTGGGGTACACCGTTTGGGAGTTCTCCGATCTCGGCACTGGGGTGAGCACCCACGGGGTTGAAGTAGCGAAGCAGGATGGCCTTGATGGGGCTGCCGCTCTTGATGACGTCGGCAATGATATCCTCCGAGATCTGCTTAGTTGCTCCATAGGGCGATGTCGCTTTCTTGGTGGGTGCGCTCTCTGTAATGGGGTTCTCGTCGGGCTCGCCATATACGGTGCAAGACGATGAGAAAACGAAACCCTTAACGCCAAAGTCGGGCATAAGCTCAAGCAGGTTGAGAAGGATATTGAGGTTGTTGCGGTAGTACAGGATGGGCTTCTCTACGCTCTCGCCTACTGCTTTGCTGGCTGCGAAGTTGATGATGCCGCTGATGCCCTTGTGCTCCTCAAAGAGACGGCGCACTGTAGCGCGGTCGGTGCAATCTCCCTCTACAAACGCAGGACGAATGCCAGTGATTTTCTCGATGCCATCGAGAACCTCACGGTTGCTATTGCTCAGGTTGTCGATAATAACAACCTCATAACCTGCATTCTGTAACTCAACTGTTGTGTGCGAACCAATAAAACCAGTTCCGCCTGTAACTAAAATTTTACCTTTCATATCTTTATTTCTTTATTTGTTCAACTGTTATAATATGTGATGTTTTATTTAAGTGCTGCCACGATGCGCTCGCACGCCTTGCCGTCACCGTAGGGGTTCACGGCTTTGCTCATGCGCTGGTAAGCCTCCTCGTCGTCGAGCAGTGTTGACACGTTGTTAACGATAGCGTCATAGTCGGTGCCCACGAGTTTCACGGTGCCTGCGTCCAATGCCTCGGGACGCTCGGTGGTGTCTCTCATCACCAGCACGGGCTTACCCAGTCCGGGTGCTTCTTCCTGGATGCCACCGCTATCAGTGAGCACGATGGTTGATTTCTCCATGAGGTAAACGAAACTGAGGTATTCCAGAGGCTCAATAAAGAACAAGTTGCCCAGGTCGCTCAGGTTCTCGCCGAAGACCTCGTGGATGGGGCGGCGAACGTTGGGGTTGAGATGCATCGGGTAAACGAAGTCAACCTCGGGATAGCGTTCGCTCAGTGTCTTGATGGCACGGCATATGTTCAGGAAGCCGTCGCCAAAGTTCTCGCGACGGTGACCGGTGATGAGAACCATGCGGCGTCCTCCCTGCAGTCGAGTCACGTCGTACCCGCTGTCGCTAAGTACCTTGCTTAACGTGCTGTCTATATCCTTGTTGCTCTTGATCTTGTCAACAACCCAGTAGAGAGCGTCGATAACGGTGTTTCCTGTCACGGTTATGCGTGACTCAGGCACTGCCTCGTCTAGCAGATTTTTACGACTGAGCGCTGTAGGGGCGAAGTCATAGGTGGCGATACGTCCTGTCACCTGACGGTTCATCTCCTCGGGCCAAGGGCTGTAGAGGTTGTGGGTGCGCAGGCCTGCCTCAACATGTCCCACGGGGATCTGCTGGTAGAATGCCGCAATGGCAGCTGCAGTGCTGGTGGTTGTGTCGCCATGAACGAGAACCACATCGGGGGTGACCTCTTTGAGGACATCGCGCATGCCAAGGAGCACACGGCTTGTGACATCATAGAGGTCCTGTCCTTGTTTCATGATGTTCAGGTCATGGTCGGGTTTTATTTCAAAGATTTCAAGTACTTGGTCAAGCATCTCACGGTGCTGACCAGTCACACACACGATGGTCTCAAAGTCCTCGGTGTGGCTTTGGAATGCTTTAACTAGCGGTGCCATCTTGATGGCTTCGGGACGTGTCCCGAACACTAACATTACTTTTTTCATAGTTACTTTATATTGTTTTTGTTATTATCTTTCTCAACGAGTCGCATGATGCCTTTCCACACAACTGTGCGCACCTTATCTACTAATATTGACCCAAAGAACACCGCTACCATCAGTCCCAGTGTATATAGGATAAATGTAGAACGGCATTCTGTCTCAAACCATCCTTTTATCCAGTGATCATAGAAATATCCGATGAATGAACTGGAGTGGGTTAGGTAGATGGCAAACACTGATATCGCCAACCAATTGACGACTTTACTGCTGAACGGTGGCAACTTGGTGAAAAACAGCATGAAATGCATTGCTCCTACAATGACCAGAGGGCAAGAGTAGAAGTATAACACCCCACCCCTCATGCCTGCTTTCTTAATGTAGTACATTGCCACTGTTAGTATTATAACATATCCCGCATAGATTGCCGCGTCAACCCATTTGCTCATCTTCCACATCTTCACAGGATAGAGCCTCATGTAGCGTGCAAGCATATACAGCGCTGCAAACGAAGGTAGTGAGTAACCAGCCTCAAACCATCTGGTGGCGTTAAACATGCAGCCATAGATTGTCTGGAAAACAAAGAACCCTATCAGGACAGATGCAAACTGCTGCTTGCTGGCATGCTCGATGAATGAATTAAGTACGGGGGATATGAGGTACAATCCCACGTAAGCTTTAACAAACCAGTAGTCGTTTTCTCCACACATGAACAGGCGTGATGCCGCGCTACCGTAATAAGGCGTGTTTATCAATCGCTCGGGGGCAAACAGGGCACACACTCCTATTGCGAACAAACCGAAGAAAAACACCTGGAACAGAAGCTCTCCTAGTCGTTTTGCCTTGAAACGAATACCGAACCATCCTGAAAGTATCACGAACAAGTCTACAGCAAGAACCGAGATGGCCTCGGTCAGGAACATCAGGAACTTTGACGTGGGTTCTGCAATGATTTGGCTTGCCGTGGGCACAGGCAGGGCACGGAAATTGGCATGCACCACCATCACCAGTATCATGGCAATGATGCGCAGCAGCTCCATGTTGCTCTGCCGCTGTTTCTTAACGGGTAATATGTTAGTGACGTTTGAGTCCATTTAGTTTCGTTTTTAGTATATCAAGCAACTCGCCGTAGGCTTCAATCTTGTGGATGTGGCACATCCCGACGTAGGCCACCGGACAAAGGACGAGCGAGATGGCGAGCGCTGCAATTGCATTGGGGACAAGCCAACTCACGATAATACCAATTGATGCCACCACCAGTGACATTGCCGCGATTGGAGCGAGTTCCTTAAGTTGGGTCCAGAAACCAT
>JAZQPG010000054.1:0-7061 GCA_045628365.1 Sodaliphilus sp.
TATATAAGCGGTTGTCATGATTATGTGGTGTGACAACCGCTTACTTGCTGCAATCTCGGTGTGCACCGATTTTGACCTTTGACGTTTTTTTTGTAACTTTGCAGTGAATAAAATACTATAACAATGAAGATTAAGAGCGCAGTATTTGAGATAAGCAACAGTAACTACCGCAAGTGTCCCGACACCAGTCTACCCGAGTATGCATTCATTGGCCGCAGTAACGTGGGCAAGTCGTCACTCATCAACATGCTCACCAGCAAGCGCAGCCTCGCCAAGACGTCGCAGACACCTGGCAAGACCCTGCTCATCAACCACTTCAAGATTAACGACGAGTGGTATATCGTGGACCTTCCCGGCTATGGCTATGCCAAGCGTGGCAAGGACGCCCGCGAGCAGCTGCAGCGCATCATCGAGGGATACATCCTGGGGCGCGAGCAGATGACCTGCCTCTTTGTGCTCATCGACTGCCGTCACGAGCCCCAGAAGATCGACCTCGAGTTCATCGAGTGGCTCGGCGAGAACGGCGTCCCCTTTGCCATCGTTTTCACCAAGCTGGACAAAGAAGGCAAGAAGGCCGGGCCTGAGAAGGTCGAGGCCTACAAGCGCCATCTCCTCAAAACCTGGGAAGAACTCCCCCCCGTCTTCATGACCTCCAGCGTAGACGCCCGCGGTCGCGACGACCTCCTAAGCTACATCGAAGAAATCAACCAGTCCCTGTAAGGATGGTACCAAGGGACCGGCGTTGCGTGTTATGTAAGGTCGTTTGCCACCAATTGCTTTAATTTGAAATTAGAGGGATTAGGTAACTGTAATAGGGCATGAATGAGTCCCCCAGGGATTATGTGCACAAATTGTTTTGTGTGTTGTAGGGGGGGGCGCATGGTAGAAGTCCCGATAGGGATGAGATAATGTAGGCCGCCATGCAGACAGGCCTTTAGGGCTGTCAAATGGCGGTAACGGATGATAAACAAATATCCGTGCCTTTGGGTACGGGATAACAATAAATAGAGATGGCTAACACCTATACACAAATATACCTTCATGTGATTTTTTCAGTGAAAAATAGGGCATCACTTATTTTGCCTGAGCTGGAAGACGAACTATATGCTTACATATGTGGAGCTTGTAAAAACCGCAGTCACACGGTGATGGCTATAGGTGGAGTTAGCGACCATGTTCATTTACTCATATCAATGCATCCAAGCGAGGGTATTAGCACGCTGGTTCAAGCAATTAAGGCCCAGTCATCAAAGTGGATGCATGAGAATAAGGGCATGCCTTATTTTTCATGGCAAGCTGGATATGCGGCATTTTCTTATAGTAAATCGATGTTGCCCCAGGTTATCAAATACATCTCAAATCAAAAGGAACACCACAAGCAACAATGCTTTGATGACGAGATGCTTAGCATCGCTGTTAAATCAGGTATGGATTTTAATCCTGAATATTTATTGAAAGGTGTGGAGTGAGTATCCCGTACCTAACGGCACGGATGTCGTTGTGGGATCATGTTTACAGCCATTTGCTTGGACCTAAAGGCCCTAGCTGCATGGCTGCCTACATTATATCATCCCTAGCGGGATTCTGCACGTGTCAAGTGATGCCATAGTTTGGTTATCGGTCTCCGATTGATGTGATGGGGCGGGGGTGTCGGAGGTCTCGGAGAACTCCGATTATAGTTGCGATTGTTGTTGGTGGCGGTGTTTTTTGTGGGGTGGATATACTTTTTAGGGGGATTTTTCGTTATAATTAAGGTATACTATTTATAACGATGAAGATAATTTGTGATATAAAGAAGGTTACTGTGCTGATGGCCATGCTGTTACTGACGATGATGGGCCTTGCGGCGCAGGTAAAGATATCGGGTAAGGTTGTGGACGACGCTGGCCATGCAATCGAGTTTGCCACGGTGCGTGTCCTGGGTTCTGCACTGGGAACTACTACCGACCTGGAGGGTCTCTACGAGCTCACGGTGCCTCGTGCCGACACCATCATGGTGGAGTTCTCGTGCTTGGGATACTCCACGGTGAAGCGTCAGCTCGTTAAGCCTGAAGGCTCGGTGTCGATCAATCCCAAGCTCTATGAGAAAACCAATGAGCTGAGCGAAATCGAGATTGTGGAGTACCGCAAGCAGGTGAGCGCCATGCAGAATGTTGACGTCAAGCAGCTCCAGCTCACTCCCAGTGCCAGCGGCAACGGCGTGGAGGATATACTCACCACCATGGCGGGCGTGAGCAGTAAGAACGAGATGAGTTCGCAGTACATGGTGCGTGGCGGTAGTTATGATGAAAACAGCGTGTATATCAACGGTATAGAAGTCTTCCGTCCACAGCTCATCAGCAGCGGACAGCAGGAGGGTCTCTCAATCATCAACCCCGACATGGTGCAGTCGGTGAACTTCTCGACCGGTGGTTTCAACGCCCAGTATGGCGACAAGATGTCGAGTGTGCTCGACATCACCTATCGTCAGCCCGAGGCGTTCGAGGGCTCGCTCTCGGCCAGCCTGCAGGGTGGAACGTTCTCGCTTGGAACCAGCAGCAACAAGTTCTCGATGCTGCACGGCGTGCGCTACAAGCGCAACTCGTCGCTCATAGGGTCGCTCGAGAGCAAGGGAGAGTATGACCCGCAGTATCTTGACTACCAGACCTACATGGTGTTCTCTCCCAGTGACAAGTTCAACGTGGCACTGCTGGGCAACGTTTCCAAGAATGACTACAGTTTCATTCCCGCGAGCCGCGAGACCAGCTTCGGCACGTCGACCAACGCCAAGTCGTTCAAGGTCTACTTCGACGGTCAGGAGAAGGATAAGTTCTACACCTACACGGGTGCGCTTCAGCTGAGTTTCAAGCCTAATAAAAACAACGAGATCACGCTGCAGGGGTCGGTCTATCAGACCAACGAGCTGGTTTCCTACGACATCCACGGCGAGTACTGGCTCGATGAGGCCGGCACCGGCGGCGAGGGTGGTGTAGGCGGTGAGCTCGGTGTGGGCAAGTACCACGAACATGCGCGCAACCGCTTGAAGCTCGACGTCATGGATTTCGCCCTTAAGGGTCATTCGTCATTTGGCAAGAACACCCTGGCCTACGGCGTGGAAATGCGCCGCGAGAAGATTTATGACCGCTCTCGCGAGTGGCAGTGGCGCGACTCGGCAGGTTACTCGCTGCCCCACATCCCCCAGGAAGTGAACGTTATCTATAACCTGTCGTCAAGCCACGACCTCAACACCACCCGCTTTGCAGCCTACGTGCAGGACACCTACAAGGCCATGCTCTCGTCAGGTTTGCTGACAATCAACGGCGGTGTGCGCGTGTCTAGATGGGACTTCAACAAGGAGACCATCGTTTCGCCCCGTTTCTCGCTGGGCTTTGTGCCCGAGCGTAATAATCGCTTGTCGCTCAGGTTGGCGGGCGGTTTGTACTACCAGGCCCCGTTCTACAAGGAATACCGCTTTGATGTGTATGGTGAGGATGGCAACGCCTGGGTTAATCTTAACGAAAACATCAAGTCGCAGCGCAGCATCCATGCCATCATAGGCGGTGACTACACCTTCCGTGCACTCAACCGTCCGTTTAAGTTCACAGCCGAGGCCTATTACAAGAACCTCTCAAACCTCATTCCATACGAGGTCGATAACCTCAAGATGGTATATTCTGGTTTCAATTCCAGCAAGGGATATGCAGCAGGTGTCGACTTGAAGATCTTCGGACAGTTTGTCGATGGCACCGATTCGTGGATTAGTTTCTCACTGATGAAGACAAACGAGAACCTCGATGGCGTGAATGTGCCTCGCCCCACCGACCAGCGCTACAGCATCGCGTTGTTCTTTACCGACTATTTCCCCAAGTGGCCGCGCCTCAAGTTCAGCCTCAAGGGTATCCTGAGCGATGGTCTTCCCACCACCGCTCCGGCCCTCAGTCGCGACAAGGGTTACTTCCGCCAGCCCGCTTACAAGCGCCTCGACGTGGGCCTCAGCTATCAGCTCGTGGGCGGCAAGAACAAGCCGTCGTCGGGGTTCCTGAGCCACTTCAAGGACATCTGGCTGGGTGTGGACGTGTTCAACATCCTTGATATCTCCAACGTGAGCGGCTACTACTGGGTGACCGACGTCAACAACCTGCAGTATGCAGTGCCCAACTACCTCACCCGCCGACAAATCAACGCCCGCCTCTCCATCAAGTGGTAACACATATCCCCATTAAACGCTGCAACAAGAAAAAATTGCAGCGTTTTTCTTGCTATTTGCAACAAAATAGCGTAACTTTGTAGAACGAATTGATTTACTTACACAATATTAAACTAAAAACTACACAAACATGGCAAAACCTTATGTAATTGGTATCGACATGGGCGGAACCAACACCGCCTTCGGTATTGTTGACGCACGCGGTAACGTTATCGCAAGTGATTCTATCAAGACTGCTAAGCACTCTAAGATTGAGGACTATATCGACGAGCTTCACGAGGCCATCGCTCGCCTCATCGAGAATAATGAGGCCGAGGGCAAGATCAACGGTATCGGTATCGGTGCCCCCAACGGTAACTACTATACTGGCATGATCGAAGGCGCTCCCAACCTTCCCTGGCCGTGCCCCATTCCCCTGGCCGAGATGGTTACTGAGAAGTTTGGAATTCCTTGCCTCGTTACTAACGACGCTAACGCTGCCGGTGTGGGCGAGATGACCTACGGCGCTGCACGCGGTATGAAGGACTTTATCATGATTACCCTGGGCACTGGTGTGGGCAGCGGTATCGTTGTCAATGGCCAGATGGTTTACGGTAACGACGGTTTTGCCGGCGAGCTGGGCCACGTTATCATGCGTCGCAACAACGGCCGTATGTGCGGTTGCGGTCGCACTGGCTGTCTCGAGGCTTACTGCTCGGCAACTGGTGTTGCACGTACAGCACGCGAGTTCCTCGAGATCCGCAAGGAAGACTCTAAGCTCCGCGCTCTCGACATCGCCTCTATTACATCTAAGGACGTGTATGACGCTGCTGTAGCAGGCGACCAGCTGGCAAAGGAGATCTTTGACTACACTGGTAACATCCTGGGTGAGGCTCTTGCAGACTTCACTGCGTTCTCGGCTCCCGAGGCATTCGTTATCTTCGGCGGTCTGGCTAAGAGCGGCGACCTCATCATGAAGCCCGTTCAGGAGGCGTTCAACAAGAACGTCCTGCCCCTGTGGCGTGGCAAGGTGAAGATTGTCTTCAGCGAGATGAAGGAAGCTGATGCAGCTATCCTCGGCGCATCAGCACTCGGCTGGGAAATCAAGGAATAATCCCCGCTGATTAAGAATAATAACCGGAGCGGTTTCTCTCACCTCAATGTGGTGAAGGAACCGCTCCGTTGTTTTTCTCCTCCCTTGCGATGAATCGCAAGGCACGATGCCTTTTTCCGGTACTTAAAAGTCTTTAAGCACGGTGTAGAGGTGGTTGACCGGCAGGCCCATCACGTTGTAGTAGCAGCCGTTGATGCCTGTGATGCCCATGTAGCCTATCCATTCCTGGATGCCGTAGGCACCCGCTTTGTCAAAGGGGGCGTACTCGTCGATGTAGTGGTAAATCTCCTCGTCGGTGAGAGCGGCAAAAGTCACCTCGGTGACGTTGCTGAAGGTCACTTTCTTGTCCTGTGTGGCAACGGTGACGCCGGTGATGACCTCGTGGGTACATCCCGACAGGGCACGTATCATGCGGTACGCGTCGTCGCGGTCGTGGGGCTTGCCCATCACCTCGCCATGGGCCAGCACGATGGTGTCGGCGGTGATGATGAGTTCGCCGGGCGTGAGCGTGTAGGCGCTCGCCTTGAGCTGCGACAGGTAGGCCGCCACCTCATGGCGGGGCATCGACTCGTCGTAGGTCTCGTCAAGTCCCTTGATTGTTTCTACACGGTAATTGATGCCGAGCCCTGCCAGCAGTTCACGGCGTCGCGGCGAGTTGCTCGCCAGCACTATGTCATATTTGTTGAGATTGTCAAGCATTGTGATTACTTAAATCGTTATTTATCATAAGGCGATTGTAACTTTCTTGCAAATTTACTCTAATTTTCGTACTTTTGCAACTATGAAACGAACAATCATCTTATTTGCCATCATATTGCTCACGGCGCTCGCCTTTAACGTGCATGCCCAGCAGTACAAGCTGCGTCACGACAGCCTTCACGTGTACCTGTCGTGGGAGTCAATGTTTGACGGAGAAAGCGAATACACTATTCTCAATCCCGATATAAACGCCTATACCGATTTTGACGTGGAGTTTGACGGCATCAAGAAGGAGTTGCGCAAGCTCATTAACGACCAGGCCGTGGCCGTGGCGCTGGGCGACTCGCTGTGGTACATCAACAGCAAGTATCTCAAGCAGAACTTCAAGGGCGACTGCAAGCGCATGCGCGACTACGTGCCGCTCTACTTCTCGGCCAAGATTGCGTTCATCCAGTGGGGCGCTCCACGTTATGGATTCTATGTCAGCGAGGATGCTGCTGCTGAATCTATAGTCACGGGCGAGCTCTACCTGATTGACTTTGATAACAAACGTGTAGATAAGATCACGCCCGAGAAACTGAGTGACCTGCTATCGTTCTACCCCGACCTGAGGCGTCGCTACGAGGGGATGTATGACTACCAGTGGCAGTATGTCATCACCGATTTCTTCCTGCAGTATGTGAAGCGCATCAACGATGACCCCAACGTTCCTTACTTGGAATTTTATTGAGATTATATAAGACAGAACCCGCGGCGTTGCGGGTTCGCTGTTTATGGTTGGGTAATGTCGAGGCACGCTGCGTGCAGGGTGTCATTATATATAGGTGTGAGCGGGGTGGATGCATTGGCGGCAGGGAGGATGGCAAAGGTGCCTCTCATTCTGTGCCGGTTGCCCAGGACGCTGGTAACCAGCCCCATGGTGCAGCGCAGGTTCACCTCCACGCACGGGTCGATGTCGATTTCTCCGTCAGCAGTGCGGTAGAGCAGCATGTCCACGCCCAGGTAGCCGCGGTAACGCGGGGCAATGAGCCGTTTCACCACGCGGGTCATGCCCGACACCATCTCGTCGATGGCTGGGTAGCT
>JAZQPG010000055.1:0-9021 GCA_045628365.1 Sodaliphilus sp.
ATCATTCCAGAAACAGTTACCAAGTTTGGCGAGAAAGCCGCCTACAACTGCAAGAAACTCACCGAGATGACTTTCCTGAACAAGACTCTCGATGATACAGGCATAATAGGCAACGACTTCTACGGCAACAATGCAAGCGGCTTCGTATGCAATGTTCCCTGGAACACATATGCATTCTATAAGCGCCGCTTGACAGGCACCGCAGTAGACCAACTCGCTTGCTACCTCTACAGGGGCAATACCAGCGACAAGGAGTGTATCGCTGTGGGACATCCCGTTGACTGGGACAAGTCGGGCATCACAGCATGGAACATTGAAAACTTTGATAATAAAACAAACACTATAAATGCGCGCAAGGTAAGTGCAACCCAGGGTGACCACCCGGTGCTCATCGACTGGAGCAAACTAAAAAGCGACGACATCTACAAGTTGTCTCGTCCTGCTAGCACACCTTCCAGCATGTTTACCTATCTGCAGGGTGTAAAAACCTATCGTGTCAATATCAACAACATCCCGACTAACAATGTATATTTCAAGTATAATTCGGACGACACATTCACTCATCCCCGTTCGACCTACTATGTCAATCCCGGTTATGCCTATTTGAGCTTGGAATCGTTCCAGATAGGATATAACAGCAACGTAACCATCAAGCTCAGTTATGGTGACACACCACCTCCTGCTGGCAAGAAGGGCGACGTGAACGGTGACGGCAGCGTGGACATCGACGACGCCAACATCCTGATCGACATCATCCTGGGCAAGGACTCGGCAAGCAAGTACAGCGGCCGAGCCGACGTCAACAAGGATGGCAGCGTCGACATCGACGACCTCAACGCCGCCCTAGACATCCTCCTAGGCAAGTAAAGGGTTAAAAGGTTAAAGGGTTAATAGCCAGTCTATGTGGCCTATGTGACTTATCCCCTTAGAGAGCCTAGAGAGCTTAGACAGCCTAGATAACCTAGCTCCCCATCAACACCGCGCAGAGCACAATGCCTGCGCGGTGTTTTAAACTTTTAAACTTTTAAACTTTTAAGTCTTTAAAGTCCCCTATCTTTTGTAAAAAATCACTAACTTTGCATCTTAGATATTAAACAACTATTATGGAAAGAAAAAAGATAACTATCGCACTCGACGGATACTCGTCAACAGGTAAAAGTACCATGGCAAAGGCTCTGGCACGCAAAATTGGCTATGCCTACATCGACACCGGCGCCATGTACCGCGCAGTGACCCTCTACTGCCTCGACAACAACCTGATAGACGGCGACACCGTGGACCTGCCTGCACTGGAGAAGGCGCTCCCCGCCATACACATCACCTTCAAGGCTGCCGAAGACGGCCGCAGCGAGACCTACCTCAACGGCGTGAACGTGGAGAAGGAGATACGCTCGATGCGCGTGAGCGGCAAGGTGAGCATCATTGCCGCCATAGGCTTCGTGCGCCGCGACATGGTGCGCCAGCAGCAGGCCATGGGACGCGACAAGGGCATCGTGATGGACGGCCGCGACATTGGCACCGTGGTGTTCCCCGATGCCGAGATGAAGGTGTTTGTCACTGCCGATGCCGCCGTGCGCGCCCAGCGCCGCTACGACGAGCTGCGCGCCAAGGGTGACACCACCACGACACTGGAAGAGGTGCTGGCCAACGTCACCGAGCGCGACCGCATCGACACCACTCGCGCCGAGAGCCCGCTGCGACAGGCCGACGACGCCCTCGTGCTCGACAACTCACACATGACCATCGACGAGCAGGACCAGTGGCTCATGGATAACTTCAACCGACTGACACTCGCATGATTATCGAGATCGAAAACGGATCGGGCTTTTGCTTCGGGGTGACCACAGCAATCAGCAAGGCCGAGGAGGAGCTCACCAAGAGCGGACACCTATACTGCCTGGGCGACATCGTGCACAACAGCAACGAGGTGGAACGCCTGAGCGGCAACGGCCTCGAGACCATCACCCACGGGCAGCTGGCGAGCCTGCACGACGTGAAGGTGCTGCTGCGTGCCCACGGCGAGCCCCCCGCAACCTACGAGACCGCACGCATCAACAACATCGACATCATCGACGCCACATGCCCCGTGGTGCTCAAGCTGCAGCAGCGCATCAAGCACCCCTATGACACCGAGCCCCACGCCCAGATTGTCATCTACGGCAAGCGCGGACACGCCGAGGTGCTGGGACTCGTGGGACAGACCCAGGGCACTGCGCTCGTCATCGAGAGTATCGACGAGATCGACAAGATTGACTACTCGCGCGACATCTTCCTCTACTCGCAGACCACCAAGTCGCTGCAGGGGTTCAAGAACATCGTCGAGGAGATTTCAAAGCGCGTGGCTCCCGGCGTCAGGTTTGAGAGCTACGACACCATCTGCCGCTCGGTGGCCAACCGCATTCCGCAGATACGCGAGTTTGCCCGCCAGCACGAGCTCATCCTCTTCGTGTGCGGTCACAAGAGCAGTAACGGGCGCATCCTCTACGGCGAGTGCCTCGATGCCAACCCCAGTAGCCACCTCATCAGCAATGAGAGCGAGATAGACCCCGCATGGCTCGAGGGCAAGGAAAAGATAGGAATATGCGGTGCCACCTCCACCCCGCGCTGGCTCATGAACCGCGTGCGCGACTACCTCTCAACGCTATAGATGGGTTCCCTGATTAATAAAACTTCTATCAGAATTAATAGTACCCACCTTAAACCTTTGGCAAACAGCATAGTCTAAACGATAGATAATTAGCAAAAACATGACGATTATGAAAAAGACAATTATAGCTTCGATATCGGCAATGATGCTGCTCAGCAGCTGCAGCTCGGCACAACAGCTCTATGGCACAGCAACCGGCGCCACACTAGGCGGCGTGTTTGGTTCAACTATCGGCGGCATCATGGGCGGCTGGCGCGGCCACGACGTGGGCAAGCTGGCAGGCATGGTGATTGGCGGTGCAGTGGGTGCCGCGGTGACCGCTCCCAAGACCGACAACGGCGAGTATAGCACCAGCCATGCCGGTGGCAACAACCCCGGCTATTACCAGAACGACTATGACAGCCCGTTCTACGACCTGTCGATCGAGAACATGCGCCTTGCCGACAGCGACCAGGACCGCACTCTCGAGGCCGGCGAGCACGCGCAGCTGTCGTTTGAGATACGCAACCACGGCAGCGAGTACATCTATGACATCGCCCCCGTGATCACCGTCACCGGCACCAAGCACATCTACTTGTCGCCAACAGCCATCATCAGCGAGCTGGCTCCCGGCGGCGCAGTGCGCTACAAGGCCGAGGTAGTGGGCGGTAACAAGCTGAAGGACGGCACCGCCGACTTCAACATCAGCTTCAGCGACGGCAACCAGATGTACATGATGAGCTCGTTCACGCTCAACACCAGCAAGAAAAGGAAATAATACACCGGCACTCATAACATCACAAAGCCTTCCTGCACACATCGGCGAGCGGGAAGGCTTTTTCCTTTGGCAGCCGGAATTTCATAATTTCAAGTCCAAGTCGCTGGCTAATAGCTGTTACCAAAAGTCCACGTGAACATTGTACGCACGATAGGAGCACGTTGCAACAAGTTTTAAGAAAATTTGTGAGAGGCAATGTAGCGCAATTAGTGCTTTTTTAGTAACTTTGCATAATATATGACGATCGAAAAAGCTCTATATCTCATACCTGTTCAGCTCAGCGACGGGGACTTGTCGGCGGTACTGCCTGCCGACAACACCACTATCGTGCGCAGTATCAAGCACTTCATCGTGGAGAACGTGCGCTCGGCACGACGCTTCCTCAAGAAATGTGACCGCGACATCAACATCGATGAGCTGACGTTCTATGAACTCAACCGCCACACCGACCCCAAGGACATAGCCGGCTATCTGGCTCCGCTCGAGGCCGGGAACGCCATGGGAGTGATAAGCGAGGCCGGATGCCCCGCCATCGCCGACCCCGGTGCCGACGTGGTGGCCATAGCACAGCGCAAGGGTCTGAAGGTGCGCCCGCTCGTGGGTCCCTCAAGCATCCTGATGGGCCTCATGGGCTCGGGATTCAACGGCCAGAGCTTTGCCTTCCTGGGCTACCTGCCCATCGACGGATCGCAGCGCACACGCAAGTTCAAGGAGATGGAGCACAACATCATGCACAGCGACCAGACGCAGATCTTCATCGAGACGCCCTATCGCAACAACGCGCTCATCGCCACGATGACACGCGCCCTGCCGGGACACCTCAGGCTGTGCATCGCCAGTGACATCACCGGCGAGAAAGAGAGCATCGTCACCCGCTCGGTTAAAGAGTGGAGCAAGGCCACCTACGACTACAACAAGACACCGACCATCTTCCTGCTGTACAAGTAGCCGCCCTGCCACTTAAACTTGATGAGTAATTACAACAACAATAAAAAGAACTACGCACACCGCTGGCAAACTGCACGAGAGCAGGTAATCAACTTCGACAGCAGTGACATCGAGCCCCAGGCTCAACAACCTAAGGTTGAACCCCGTAGACACGGCACAGCGGCCGCGTCGGGGTTTGTATACATCAGTTTTGGCAGCGGAAGCAGCGGCAACTGCGCCTACGTGGGCAACGAGAACGGCGGTATACTCGTGGACGCCGGCATTGCCGACGACATCGTCTTTGACACCCTGGAACGCAACGGCGTCACCCCCTCGATGATCAAGGGCATCGTCCTCACCCACGACCATCAGGACCACGTGCGCTACGTCTACACGCTGGTGCGCAAAAACCGCCACATACGCATCTACTGCACGCCCCGCGTGATGAACGGCCTGTTGAGACGCCACAACATCTCGCGCCGCGTCAAGGAGTACCACGAGAGCATCTTCAAGGAGATCCCCTTCCAGCTGGCAGGAATGACCATCACCGCCTTTGACGCGTCGCACGACGGCTCGGACAACATGGGATTTGACATCGCCATGGGCGACAAACACTTTGTTGCTGCCGCCGACATGGGCATCATCACCCCGAGGGCACACTACTACATGAGCCGCGCCCATTACCTCGTCATCGAGTCAAACTATGACCTGGAGATGCTCAACCGCGGACACTATCCCGAGTACCTCAAGAACCGCGTGCGCGGCGAGAGAGGACACCTCGACAACAAGCAGACAGCCCGCTTCCTCGTGGAGAACTACCACGACGGGCTGGAATATGTGTTCCTGTGTCACCTGAGCAAGGATAACAACACCCCCGACAAGGCGCTGGGCACCATCACCGAGGCTTTGAACGGAATGGGCCTGAGCGTGGGCGACGCCAGCAACGAGCCCGACCAGCGCGACCGCGACATCCAGCTCTATGCCCTGCCACGCTACGTCCCGTCAACATGGTTCGTGCTATGACACCGTCACCTGAACTTAAAGCCTTGCTCGACCGCGAGGCAACGCGCATCAACGTGCCCGAGTTTGCCCAGAGCGACCCGGTGCAGTTCCCGCGCCGTTTCAGCAAGCTGCAGGACATCGAGATAGTGGCCTATCTGGCCGCCACCGTGGCATGGGGCAACCGCAAGATGATATGCAACAACTGCAACAAGATGCTCGACATCATGCAGCACGAGCCCCTCAAGTATGTGCTCGACGGAGCCTTTGAGACGCTTGACGACTCGCTCAATATCCACCGCACGTTCTTTGCCCGCAACTTCAAGTATGCCCTGCGCGGCCTGCGCGACATCTACCGCACCCACGGCTCGCTCAACGACTTTGCCGCTAGCCACCACGTGGCCCACAGCGAGACCCCTTCATGGCAGCTGGTGGCACACATGCAGCAGGCGATGGCTCAGGCCAACGGTGGCGCTCTGGACCCCCGCACCCTCCCCACCCATCTCGAGGCAACCGCCCTCAAGCGCATCAACATGGCGCTGCGATGGCTCGTGCGCAACGACGGCATCGTGGACATGGGAGTGTGGACCGCCATCAAGCCCTCGCAACTGTTCATACCACTCGACGTGCATGTGGGCAATACTGCCCGCTCTCTGGGTCTCACACAACGCCGTGCCAACGACCGCAAGACCGTGATGGAAATCACCTCGGCCCTGCGCGACATGCGCCCTGACGACCCCGTCTTCTACGACTACGCCCTCTTCGGCCTTGGAGTCAACGACGAACTCTCTTCAATCAACAGTTGAACATCCCACTAATACACGAAGTTTTTCCTGACTGGAATTAAAAGAACGCATTTTCCTGAAGAAACATCTCGCAGGAATTGCGCAGATTTATTATCTCCAGGAATTCAAATAATTAGAATGATTTCTTTTAATTTCTTTCAGTAAAGAAAATACTCCGGGGGCTTTGTGGAAGATGTGGGTTACAGTTTGGGGAAGTTGTTCCAGTTGGATGAGGAGGCAATCAGATGGGCAAAGTTCTCGGTATAATAGGGTTTCATCTCGCTGTGGGGTACAAACACTTCCTTGATACCCTCGCTAGCCGAAGCTATCTCTCCCGGCTGGAAAATGAACGACACGCCTTTGCTCCACACCATGAACTCAGCAGGAAGTTTGGATGCCGAGTACATCACCTGGCTGCCTGCCTGGGTATTGGTATAGTGTATTTTCTCGTTTATCACCTGCAGGAGTCCCTGCGTGTCACCGTTCAGGATAGCAGTGCGGCCCAGCACCTGGTGGGTGACACGGTCATAGTAGACATAGCCGCGCGTGGTCACGTTGCTGGCACCATTGAGGCGCTGACGGTCCACTTCCATCACCAGCAGTCTGGTAGAGCTGATGTAAGGATAAACCTTTACATTGACCTGATGCATGAAGGCGGGCGACACAGCAGGCACGCGCGCAACCGGATAATGGGGAAGCGACATACCGTTGACAAACTGCGGACGCAACACAAACGAGGTCATGGTCTCCTGGAACGAGGCACCTTCAAAGCCAAAAGCCTTGTTCATCAACGCGCTGCACAGTTCCGGAAGGCTGTCAACTCCGTTGACCGACACCGGGATGCGCGCCTTGACACTGGTTGCACTCACGGGGTGTCCCGCGGCTCCCTCGAGCGTGACAGTTGAACGAGCCACAAATTCGGCATGGCTCTCGACGATGTTGAACGAGTCGGGGACGGAGTTCTCGACCAGCGTGTCGGCATTCTCGATGATGCTGTCGGCGGGTACACCAAGGTCAAGGCTACGGCCGCTGTACTCCATGCGCAGCGATACATACCACAAGGCAGCGATAAAGTCAATTATCACTAGGATTATTATCACCTTGAGCAGTCCACGTTTGCTTACCGACATGTTGTTTATCCTGTTTTGTTGTTATTAATGCTTGTTTAACTTTTCCCTGTAACCGGGGCTTGCGGTCACTTCACGTACTTGCGCACGGCGGCCACCAGCAGCGGCTCCATCACAGCATAGCCTGCCAGATTGGGGTGAACGCCGTCGCCGCTGTACTCATGGTTGAGAGAGCGCTCGGGCCCCTCTACCATGGGGGTGTAGTAATCGATATAGGGAAGCTTATTCTTCTTGGCATAAGCCTCGATGCGCTTGTTGAGCGATACAATCTTGTCGGCCACGCCTGTTGCGCCGCTCCAGTACATCTTGCTGCACGGGAGCACACTGGAAAGTATCACCTTAATCTTGTTGGCCTTGGCAAGCTCGCACATAGAGATGATGTTTCCCATGGTGCGGTCCTCGTTATAGGGGCCGGTGTTCTCGGCAATATCGTTGGTACCGGCGTTGATAACCACCACCTTGGGCTTGAGGTTGATGACATCCTCGCGGAAGCGCACCAGGAACTGATAGCTGGTCTGTCCCGAGATGCCACGGCCCAGGTAGCCTGTCTGCCTGAAGAAGTCGCCATGATCCCTCACCCAGTTCTCGGTAATGGAGTTGCCCAGTAGCACCACGCGCTTGCCGTTGTTCTTGTGGCTATTGAGCTCGATGTTTGCTCCGGCATATTTCCCTATCTGGCCCCAGTCCTTGTTGTTCTGAGCGTGGGCACCTAATGTAAGTGCTGCAACAGCAGCCACTATGATAAGTTTTTTCATAATTATCTATCCTTTTTAATTTCAGTGTTTTATAGTTAGTTACTTCGAGTCAAGTTCTCGGTAGGCGGTGCCTACCGACACAGAACTCCACCCTTAAACCCGTTAAATTCATTAACCTTTTAACCCATTAACCTGTTAACCTGTTAACCCTTTAACCCTTTATCACTCAATCGAGTTGAGGAGGTCAAGCTTACCGTCGTTGATGAGCTTCACAATCAGCTCCCCGAAGAGGGTGTTCTGCCATGCAAACCACGAGCGGGTGTAGTCGTTGGGGTTGTCCTTGTGGAACGACTCGTGCATGAAGCCCGTGCCAGCGTCGGTGTGGATAAGAGTGGTGATGCATTGCTTAATCTCGGCATCGTCCTGGCTGGTGAATGCGCGCATCATGATGCTCATGGGCCATATCATGTTATCGCCTATGTGGGGACCGCCAATGCCCTCGCCGGCCGTTCCCTTGAAGAAGTAGGGATTATCCTGGCTCAGCACGAAGCGGCGGGTATTCTGGTAGATGGGGTCGTTGACGTCCACGTCGCCCAGGTAGGGCATCGCCAGCAGGCTGGGGACGTTGGCATCGTCCATGAGGTTGCGGCCGCCATAGCCGTCCACCTCAAAGGCGTATATCTTCCCATACTTGGGGTGCTCGACAACTGCATACTGCTTGAGGGCTTGCTCCACCTCGTTGGCAAGCGCCGTGCAGCGCTGTGCCAGCTCGGGGTTGTTGTTGACCTTGGTGAGAATCTCGGCAGCCTTGCGCAGCGAGCTCACGGCCATGAAGTTGCTAGGCACGAGGAACTGGAACACGGTGGCATCGTCGCTAGGACGGAACGCCGAGCATATCAGGCCCACGGGCTTGACGGGGTTGCCCCAGCCGCGGTTAGTCTGCAGGTCGGTACCAATGGTGGTCTTGCGGCGGAAGTAGTAGTGCCCTTTACCATCCTTCTTCTGCTGGTCGGTCCACACGCGCAGGGTGTTCTCCACCGCCTGTATCCACTCGGGGCCGAAGATGCCGGCATCGCCAGTAACG